>NZ_CAWUDL010000028.1:0-72509 GCF_963920945.1 Anabaena sp. CCY 9402-a | reverse complement strand
ACCTATATTCATCAATTCACTATTTTGTTATTCTGTCAATGCGTAAGTCCTAAAGTCTTAGGAATTCTTTGACGTTCTCACCGCCCTAAAAGTGCGGTGATTCTAAAAATCACTTTTTAGGCTTTCTCTTTCATCGACACACCTTAAAATCAACTAGCCATTGCTGGCAATACTTAAACCAGTTAACCGTTCAACAGAACCAATTAACGAGCTTAACTTAGGTAAATTATTCAAAACCCTTGCGTATCGCTAAGGCGACAGCTGCGCTACGTTCGCAATGGCATACCTAAAAATTTTACCACCTACCTACTTAATACAAATATTGAAATATTTATTTAGTTTTTATATCAAAATTCAATTTTCTGATAAAGTTAAATTAACCAGAGTGACAGGCTTGCTTTTTATTAGCTTTTGATTTTTGTGATTGCCGCAGTGTTTTTTGTCGTTCCAGATTAGAACTGAGGCATGGATAGAAGTATATTTTTAGATTTGTTATATAGCCTACAAAGATTATTTGTTGGTTACATTCCTGCTGCTGTTGTAGGTAGTTTTTTTGGATATTTAATCGGAGTCAATGGCGCAATTTATGAAATATTTAGACGAATAGTTCAGATACCCCATAGCATCCCCCCTGTAGCTTGGCTACCTATCATGTTGGTTATATTTCCAGAGAAAGAATCAGCAGTTGCGGTAGTAATTTTTGTCGCTACCTTCTGGACAATTTTAATCAACACAGCCATCGGTATGCGACATTTTCGCAGACAAGATAATAACTTTCGAGTAGCTATATTTCATATATTTCATGCTCTGAAAGTTGGGGTTTGGGTAGCATGGTTTACAGTAATTGCTGTAGAAATGCTAATAGATCAAAAAGGACTGGGTTCTCTGGCTTGGAATGGATATAAATCTGTCAACATCAATTATATATTGGAGGCAATAATTTATATAGGTGTCATTGGCTTTTTGCTGGATCAGTTACTCGACTTAACAGGATATATGCTGGCTCAGATTGTGAGTAATGGTAAAAAATCTGACTGAATATTCCTGAATTTTTCAGCGTTAACTGATTAGTTGATGCTCAATGTTAATGTGACGACTTTCCATAGCTTGCTGAAACAAATCTGTTGGTAGTGCGGCTTCTACTGGCCAAACTCCTGGTTTTTTGAGTTTACCTGCCAATAATAATTGGGCAATACTACCTGTGCCGCAACCAGCCGCAACTGCGGTATTTTCATAGACTAAATTAGAGCAATAAACGGCATCCTTACCATTTATTTTTCCCGTAACTTCCGATCGCACTGCTACGCCAATACCACTAAAAATATTGGTGACATCTGTCATCAAATGACTGACGTGAGATAAAAACTCAATTGTGCTGTGACGCTGCATCCACCACTTAGGAAAAATATGAGCGGCAATCCAAGTCAGATGATTATAAAAATCTGGGACTGAACCAAACTTCGTAATCACGGTGTTTATATTCGGAAAAGCATGGGGAATTGTGAAAGTTTCTGGCATATCAAACCAGTAAACACCACTGCGTTGATAAGGAGAGGGAAAATTGATAATTTCTCTCTCACTATATGGCTTAATTAATTGCCATTGTCCATCTATCCAAGCCTGAAAAGGATGTTGCAATCCTAAAAATGTGGTTCGCATAACGGTAATACCAGCACCGCCAGAACCAGCAACTAAATAACTTAAATGTACTTTTTTTGGCTCATCAAATTGCTCGATACCTTGGCGTACCATGCTATTAGAAATGCCGGGGAAAATACCAGTATTAACAATAGCTGTCACCCCAGCAGCTACAGCTTGTTCATGATAATTTAAAGCCTTGCTGGTAAAAGAACGGTGGTCACTAACATCTAAATAGTTAACCCCGTGTTCAATGCAGAGTTTGAGAACATTAGCATCACGGTAATGAAACGGCCCCGCACAATGGATAACTATATCTGAATTTGCGATCGCTTCCCGTAACTTGTCAACCTCTGCCAAGTCCAACACCAGCAAAGGAAAATCAACCCCCTTACCCATCTCTGGGGAACGCCCCGTGATCGTAATTTTTGCTTGGGTGTGGGTAGCTATATCCTGGGCAACACTGCTACCAATGCGCCCCCTTCCTCCCAGAATTAAAACGCGCTCTGTCATCACTCCCTGTAGGCAACGATACCTCTATTTGACCAGTTTTTCGTCCTGTTGGCATCAGTTACAAGTATGAATTTGTAATTCGTAATTGTGCAATATTTATTCTTCCTATCCCCTATCCCCTGTCACCTATCACCTAATTACAACACCCTTCTCAAGAAAGCGATGATTTCCGCCCAAGCTGAGGTAGAGGCGGCTGCGTCGTAGCGATAACCATCGTCGCGCATGAATGTATGTTCTGCTTCATACAGATGCACTTGGTGGGGGATTTTAGCTTGTTCTAAGGCTGTAATTAGTGTGTGACGGTCATTTTCTGGGATGTGGGGGTCGAGCGTACCCAGTATTAATAACATTTCACTGGTGATTTCATTGACTCGCTTGATGGTATCAGCGACTCCTTTACCTAGTTTGCCGCTAGGAATGCCGGTAGGGTAGCAGCAGATGGAGGCTTTAATTTCACTAGCAAAGGCGGCTCGAAAGGCTAAATGACCACCGATGCAAAAGCCGAGAGTGCCGATTTTGTTGGGATTAACTGCACTTTCACCTTTAAGAAAATCAATCATAGCACGACAATCAGCATCATATTCTGCGATCGCAGTTCGCCGCGCATCATCATTACCCCGCATTCTCCCCAAATCATCCGGCTGAATCACCATCCCAATTGGTTCAACACGATGAAAAATTTCCGGTGCTGCTACCACATAGCCAAATCCAGCTAGATAGTTCACTAGACGCAGCATTGCATCACCCAATTGGTAGATATCGCTGTAGAATAAAATCCCAGGGTAAACGCCTGCTGGTTTAGGAGAAGCAACATAAACCCGCATCAAGCTATCATCTACTCTTAACTCCACATTACGCTTAGTAATTTGCACTTTTTTTGCTCCATCTCATGCTTTCAATAGCTTCTACATGAGTAAGTTGGAAAATCGGGATTTAGTCATTCGACCTCTTCCATAAATATTTTTTTTGTTTCGCGCATACTGCAAGGCAGAACCCGAAAGGTAGGCGCATTCGCGGAGCGTCTCGCAGGGAAGGCGCAAAGAAGGACGCTATAACTTTTGCAAGCGGTCTATTAGTCATTAGTTTTTCTACCCTTGTCTTCCTTCCCTTGTCCCGTTATCTCCCCAAATTACGTGGCGGTACAGTTTGCCCCTCATAGAATTGCTTGCGGAGTTTGGTTAAGCCTAACCATGCTGCACCGAAGATAATAGGCGTTACTGTCTCCAAAACTATCACCGGAACTGATGTGATATCTAAAAATAACGACAATATCGGGCTACTTGCTAAAGAAACAGCAGCTATTACGCCACTCCAAAACCTTAATTGCTCAATCCTCGCCAACGCAGTTCTACAACTGGCACACTTTTCTGTATGGGAATAATACCTTTCTAGTAAATATTCTTGAGGAATTGGCGGTGGAAAAGCTTCCCCAGGAAACGGTTCAGCGTTGTAATTATTCACCCACTGGTGCAATTCAAACACAAAACTATCTGCTTTTGTCGGTAGATAGAAGGCTTTAGAAAAATTCGGACTACCGCCTTTCGCTTCTAGATAGCGTTCTTGATAGTGGAGAAAAATTTGGTCATCTTCTAAAACGCCATTCTGCCCCAGGTGATAGTACCAGCGCGGCCTCAACTTAATAAATATACCCGGCAGTTTAGAAGGAAACTTAAAGGGAAAACGGGCGAATAAACGACATTCACCTTTGCGGATGGGTGTAGCGTAGACAACAGTCAGAATTCTACCGCGTTCTGCGTTGATATCATGCCACGTTAAAGCCGGTGCAACAAAGGTTGTGGATAACTCTCCGGTTTGTCCAGGTTTTACTCCTTGCTTCCAAATGCCTTTAAAACCATGTTTGTCAGATTTTGCTACCTCTAATTCCAAAGGCGCGGCGTTTTTTCTATTTCCTACTGTGCTGTGATGGGTGAAAGCAACATGGCTGGGGTCAAGTATATTCTCTAGCAGTGTGAGTGCATCATAAGGTATATCTCTAAAGGTATTGATGACAACCCACCCATCAGGCGATGTTTCTAATGGTTCAATGACGGGAATTTTAGTTTTAGTGGCGTTTTCTGGGTTGCCAGCATACACAAATAACATACCCTGCCGTTCAGTGCTAGGCAATGATGCCACGCAAGCGCGTTGGGAAGTCTCCGCCTGTCCGCCTTGCGGCTGCTGGGGAATGCGCTGACAATTGCCATCACCAGAAAAAGACCAACCGTGATAAGGACACTCTAATAGTCCTTCTTCATTAATTCTGCCTTCAGAAAGTCGTGCGAGACGATGGGGACACTGGTCTGTAAATACTTGCCAGGACTGAGATTGCTTGTCCCACCAAATGACGATATCTCGACCCAACAGAGTAAAAGCAGTTGGTTTTGATTTATCTAAATCTTCTAGGTAGTGGACAGGATACCAAGCTTCATTCCAGTCAAAAGACTGGGGGTCACTGCCACCAGGTAATATTTCCTCTACGGTAGATTTTATCTCTAGCATCTCTTTATTGTCGCGTCATTTCAAACAATTGCTGGGCGTTTTTCCCTAAAAAAGCCTGAAAAAGTTCTTGCTTACCTGGTGCTACTTCTAGTAAATAACGTTGGGCAATTTCATAATAGGCATAAGTCCAAGGAATTTGCATTTCTTCACCGCTAATATCATCGATGACTGTGACCATTTCCTTCACTGCTGCGGTGGCGGTTTGACGTAAACCACAGGTAACATCACCCTCAATTTCTGCTTTCATCGGTACACCCAAACTAGCTAAACCACTCGCAGTAGTATCTATATCTGGGTATGCTGGCGCATTTTGGCGGTTCACGTAGCCAGTAAAATGATTGACAGCGTAACCATGTAACAGCACCCAAGCACCATATTGCGTAACTTGATTTACTACTTCTATTGTAGAACGTAGGGGAATTTGCCAAGGGCGAGTAAAAGCTGTTCGGAGTTGTTGAGTAATACTTTCATTGTCCCCCTCTTTTTGTAGGAAGGGAAAAGTCAATTGATGCTGAATTGTAGATACTGTTTGATAAATTAGTTTGGCAATATTATCAGGTAATTCATCTACAATTAACTCACTAATAAACAGCTTGGGTAAGTCAAATTCTACTTGTTGTGGATGGTGATAGTAACGAGCATAAAGGTGAGTTTGAGGAAAAGTATATTCCCCAACTGGTTCGTAACCCAAGGCTTCGGCGATTTGTCCTAGATAGTTTATTCCTAAGTTAACTTGACCTTGAGGACTATCAACTACCATCCGCAAAGACCGAAAGGCGATATGGTCATTGGCGACTGTTCCACCCGCCGCAGTAATCATTTGTTCATAAGTTTGGGCATAATTAACCCTGGCTTTATATTCTTGCCAAAGTGATTCCCAGAGATGACAAGCAATTTCAGGCTTCATTTTAATTTTTAATTTTTAATTTTTAATTGATTTGTCCCTATTCCCTTTCCAAATGCAAAATCTCAGCGAGAATATCCAAGGCGGTTTGAATTTGGTCGGGTTCGATGACTAGGGGGGGACAAAAACGTATGGCGGCTTTACCACAACCTAGTAATAGCAGACCGTGTAAGAAGGCGGATTGAATAATGCGATCGCGCAATCTGATATCATAATTTCCATCTGCATCGAATAAATCGACTGCTACCATCAAGCCTATCCCCCTCGGTCGGGACATTCTGGGAAATTTTTCATGCAGTTTGGTCAGTCCAGCTTTTAGCAATTCTCCCATTTGGGTAGCGTTACTCATCAACCCACTATCTAATAGTCGCAACGTCGTAATAGCTGCTACACAAGCTACGGGGTTTCCGCCAAAGGTGGTGGCGTGAGAACCAGGTGGCCAGGTCATTAACTCAGGACGGGCGAGAATTGCACCTAATGGTAAACCACTGGCTAGACCTTTGGCTGTGGTAATAATATCAGGCATTACACCCCAATGCTCGATCGCAAATAAGCGTCCGGTGCGTCCCATACCTGATTGCACTTCATCAACTACCATTAAGATGCCGTGACGATTGCAGATATCCCGGATTCTGGCTAAAAATCCATCTTCAGGGACTATGTAACCACCTTCTCCTTGAATGGGTTCTACTATGATGGCGGCTACTTCATGGGGCGGTAGGATGGTGTTAAATAACTGTTGTTCTAGGTGGTCAAGACTGGCGTGAGTCCCGTAGGGAATATGAGTTATCCCTGGAACTAAGGGGCCGAAATGGGCGCGTTGGACTGTTTTAGAACCAGTTAGAGACATTGCGCCGTAGGTGCGTCCATGAAATGCACCTAAAAAGGCCACGATTAGCGATCGCTTGGTGTAATATCGAGCTAGTTTCATCGCTCCTTCGTTAGACTCTGCGCCGGAGTTGGTGAAAAATACCCTCCCACCGTGGGGAAAGGGGGCGCGAATCGCTAAATGTTCGGCGAGTTCTACCATCGGTTCATAGTAAAAATCCGTCCCCGACATATGCAACAACCGCGCCGCCTGTGACTGAATTTCCTTGACTACTTCCGGGTGGGCGTGACCGGTGGCGGTGACAGCAATACCTGCGGTCATATCTAGAAACACATTGCCGTCTACGTCTTCTAGCATACAACCCTCACCACGAGCCACCACTAGGGGATAGTCGCGGGTGTAAGAAGGAGAAGTTACGGTGCGATCGCGTTCTACAATAGCTAAAGCTTTCTTTCCTGGTAGGGATGTCACCAATTGCGGCGCACGAGGTAGAGATTGATTGGTGGGGATACTTAACATTTTGTTTTAATTTTTTGCTAAATACGGATAATTAAACTGCAATGTGCAGATACTAACAGTAGCATTTGATTCTATTCGTATATAACTTACGCATTGACAGAATAGCAATAATATGTGTTAGAGATTGTGGAAAAATACAGATATTTTTTCATGAATCCCTAGGAGGATTTTTTTTCAGATGCTGTGATAATTTTTAATTGCATTTTTTAACGCAGAGGGGCGCGGAGGTGGAGAGGGGCGCGGAGGTTTTATTAGGGGTATTTGTGTTGTATTTTGAAAAAGTGCTACTCCCTACTCCTTAGTTTAGTGGATGGGAGTGCAGGTTATAATGCACTGTTAGGCTGAGTTTCTCCCAAATACTGGAAGAAGTTTAATGCCTTGTCAAATGTGCTACTAATACATGACAGAATTATAGATTGCGAAATTTTTTAAATTATGAGTATTCTATTCAGCCAAAAACTCAGGGTGACAGTAGGGATTGCTGCATTGTTACTGGTAGGTTTAACTGGTAGTCATCTATATAATCACACCAAAAATCAAGAGCTAGCTAAACAATCTCAGGATGTTGAAAGTTTATCTGTAAACCAACAATTAAATAATCCTATTAGTGCATCACGCATTTCTCAGACTTCTCTGCAATCTACGTCTGTTAATGTCAATTTTTTGCAGAGAAATGATGAGCAAGTAAATCAATATAATATATCCAAGTCTGACCAAAATTTGGCGACCACATCTGTCAGTTATCCCATTGTTGATGAATGGCGAAAATATAAATATAGTGTCAATGGTAATCAAGTTTTATCAGCAGCAAAACTACCAACCACTAACGTTAAATTTAATCAGTCAGATTTATTAAGTGTACTCGTGAATACGAGAAAATATTTTCAAGAACACGGTGCAGCAGATCCAGATATTTTAAGACCGGGATTGCTAAGTACGCAAAAAGTTACTACAGCAGATATCTTAAAAACTCTAGATTTCATGATTGTAGTTCTCAGGGAAGATATTGCTAATAAGCGCACTACACGGTTACAAAATACCGATTTTATCAATAAAAATTTTCGGGTTATTCGATGGACAGCCTATAAACCAGAAGCCCCAAAACAAAAGCAATTACGAATTACTAAATATGCTGTATTTATCCATCCAGGCACACGTAAAAAAACATCAACCTACAATACACCTATCTACAGTTTAAAAGATAATGCAGTCACAGATAAATTCTACACAAAATATACAAAACAAGATGTTATATCAGGAATTTATGAGCCAGGTGGCAAAGAATTTGGCAAAGTCGCACCCTTAGCTTATTTAACCCGCAATGGTTTAGAAGAAGCCTTAATGCAAGGAACAATCCTGATTAATTTTATAGATGGTTCTCAAGCATTTTTTAACGTTGATAGAAATAATGGAATGTCTTACATCCGAGGTTTAAAGGCAACAGCCCAAAAGCGTTATTGGTATTTTAGACAAGTTGATGCCATTAAAGGTTATGGATATAAAATAGATGCCAAAATTTCTATTAAACCAGGAGTAACTTTTGCTGGCGATGTCTTGAATATTGGTTTAGGCAGAGTTGTTGTCATGGAACATACTCAAGGCGGACGCAAACAGCTACAAATGGGTGTAATTGCAGATACAGGCGGAGCATTTTTACCCAACCTGTACCAACTAGATTATTTAGCAGGTATTTTCCCCAATCAACAATCATTCCGGCAATCTATCAGTAAACTACCGGAATATGCTAACGCGTATTTTTTAATTAAGAAGTAATACGAATGGGGTATGGGGCAGAAAAAAGTCAAAAGTCGAAAGTCAAAAGTCATTAGTTTTTCTCCCCCTGCATCCCCTGCATCCCCTGCATCCCCTGCATCCCCTGCATCCCCTGTCACCTGTCACCTGTCACCTGTCACCTCTCTCTACTCCCGCCACAAAGCAATACCACCTAATAAACCACTGACATTAGGAATGAGTCGGACATTTAAAGGTAGTTGAAAATTTACTTTTACTGCTTCACCACCACCAATATAGAGATAATCATAATTAAACAGCTTTTGCAAAGATGCGATCGCCTTTTCTAAACGACGATTCCATTTTTTTTGCCCAACTTTCTCTAACGTCGCCCTTCCTAGCTGTTCTTCGTAAGTTTCATCCTTCCGAAACTGATGATGTCCCATTTCCATGTTCGGCACTAATTTACCATCCACAAATAAAGCTGAACCAAAGCCTGTACCTAAAGTAATCACCAATTCCACACCCTTACCTTTAATTGCCCCAAAGCCTTGCATATCCGCATCGTTAATCACCCGCACAGGTTTATTTAGTTGTTGTAACAATGCTGTTTCTAAGTCAAACCCAATCCAATATGAATGTAAGTTGACGGCTGTTTCAGTTACACCACAGCGCACTACACCAGGAAACCCTACAGAAACCCGATGAAAATCACCTTGGGCAGCTGCTAATACCATAATGGCATTGATCACTACCTCCGGTGTTGCAGGTTGGGGTGTATCCACACGCGCCCTTTCTGTCACAGGGTTTCCCGCGATATCCAACACCATCGCTTTCACACCACTACCGCCAATATCAACGGATAAAGTACGAATTGAACCATTATCTTCAACCATTGATTATCCTCCTGGTGAATGTTTAAGATTTGGTTATTATGCGCTGAATTAGGGGTTAAGGGCTAGAGGACAGGTGACAGGTGACAGGTGACAGGTGATAGGGGACAGGGGATTGGGGATTGGGAAGTAAAAAGGTAAAATGGCAAAGGTGAAAGGTATCAATTCCTATTTCCTATTTCTTATTTCCTATTTTCTATTTTCTATTTTCTATTTTCTATTTCCTATTTTCTGTCACCTGTCCCCTATCACCTGTCCCCTATCACCTGTCACCTATTCCCTTCCATAAAAATGCACAGTTTTATTCCCCCAGAACGGTTTTTTCCCTACCTCACCTGGACTGAGATTCAGGGTATGCCAAATAAGGAAAATGTAGTCATCATCCAACCAGTGGGGGCAATTGAACAGCACGGGCCTCATCTACCATTGATTGTTGATGCTGCTATTAGTGTAGGAGTTTTAGGCAAGGCTTTGTCTAAGTTGGATGCTAATATTCCCGCCTATGCTTTACCGACTTTATATTATGGTAAATCTAACGAACACTGGCACTTTCCCGGTACGATTACCCTCAGCACAGAAACACTCACAGCCACAATTATGGAAGTGGCAGAAAGTATCTACCGTGCTGGATTTAGAAAGCTGGTATTGATGAATTCCCACGGGGGGCAACCCCAAGTTATGCAAATGGCGGCGCGGGATTTGCACGTTAAGTATGGTGACTTTTCAGTATTTCCGCTTTTTACTTGGCGTGTGCCTCATATCACTAAAGAATTGCTGACACCGAAAGAAGCAACTCAAGGAATGCACGCTGGGGATGCTGAAACTAGTATTATGTTGGCGATTTTACCAGATCAGGTGAAGTTAGATCAAGCTGTGGCTGAGTATCCGCCAGAACAGCCAGAAGGTAGCTTACTGAGTTGGGAAGGTAAGTTACCTGTGGCGTGGGTGACAAAAGATATTAGTAAAAGTGGTGTAATTGGTGATCCTACCACAGCTACCAAAGAAAAAGGCGATCGCATTTTAGAATCTGTCTCTGATGGTTGGGTAGCCGTGATTAAAGAAATTTACGCATTTCGTCAGCCTAGTTAAAAGTATGGGGTGCGATGAGATTAACCGTCAAATTCCGTAAGACCGGGGGTAGGGCTTTAAAAGTGTTTTAGCCTGATAGACATAAATAATATTGATTACCACCCCACCTCTTCTAATTGGTATTGTTTCAATCTCAGTCAAGCTACTAAAGTAAGTTCGATAATTAGCCATTAAATCTTTTCTATTCTTAAAGGGGGCAGTAGTAATGTACAATGCGTTTTCCCCTAACCATTGATCCGCTTTTGACCAAAAAGCAAACCCACGCAAATCTTTGCCAATGTCAAAGCAAGTAATCGGGACGTTCGCTAGAGGTTTCAGGGACATAGCAATTGGCCCACCTAAATAATAGCGATTGGTAAATATAAAGCTAGAGTTCTCTAGGGCTGCACTCAAGATAGGAGAAGAAGCAAAGCCACGCCGCATTTGCTGAATATCAATTAGTTCTGTAGAAGGGTCGTCTTTGGGAGATAAGAACCCTCCCATTAAAGCGTATTGACTAGGCTTTTGCAGTATTCCTGTTGTTACTTGCAGCAGAGCAATAAGTAAAATGCTAGCAACCATAATTCCCGAACCTAAGAGCCATCGCCGCACCCAACGTCGCTGATGCTGCTCCCAGAGAGTTGCCTGTTGCCCTAATAACAAAGTTGCTGCCCAAAATCCAGGCATCGACCAAGCTGGCAAAATTTGCCGATATCCTCCGATGAGAGTAAACCCTAAAGTTAAAGGCAGAGATAGCCATAAACTCAATAATTTAGTCCCATCTAAATCTCCCTTAGAGGTTAGTGATTTGTGAGAAAAAAGTGGCATTGTTCTTAACACCAATGGTCGTAAACTCACCCACCAAAGTGGCAATCCTATAGTTGGGAACAGATAAGCTACTCCGGCTAAATAGACAGCCGCTACACTCAGCAGATTGTAGCCACCCCTTGGTATCGCTCGCTCTGATTGAAAACGAAAGGAAACCCAATCATGCTGCATATTCCAAAACAAAATCGGGAAGATCGTGATGACAAATAAGCCTAACCCTAGCCATGCCCAAGGGGAACGCACAACACAACGATGAGGTGGACTCGTTAAACAAAAACCAATTAGTCCCAGTCCTAAAACAAAACCATGATATTTGCTATTGCAGGCTAATCCCACCAGGATACCAAGGTAGCTCAAGCGGTAACTAGGGACATATAAATTAGATGAGCCGGACTCATTCTTCCACAGGCTATGCTTTTGATTTCCTGGCTGCCGAAAAAATTCATTGACGGCACAATATAAACTGGCTGACCAAAAAAACATCAGTGGACTATCAGGCAGACTTAGGATGCCAAAGCCAACTTGAAAAATCGGACTGATTGTGGCAATGGCTAAAGTCAGGCAGGCTGTTCTAGGAGAGAATAGTCTATTGCTAGTTAGATACAGTAGCAGCAAACTGCCTGTATATAAAATCAGCGTTCCCAGGCGAATTGTGAATTGGGACACATTTCCAGTTAACCACGGGCCAAAACCAGTTGTCAGAGCCACAAAAACTGGATGATCAAAATAGCTCCAGTCTAGATGCAGACTGTAGAGGTAGTAATAAGCTTCATCAAAGGTGGGGTACATACAGAAAGCAATTATTGCGCGAAACAGCAATCCCCCAACTAGCAATATCAGCACTAACTGATTATTTTTTTGAGCCGACCATTTCTGGACTTTTTGCATTTACTCGAATTTTGATCCTTTATTGTGGGCTTTTGGGTTTCGCACCGCGAACTAGTCTAACCCGGAGTGCGGCGCGGGAAATATGTCACGTACTCCATTAAATATTTGTTAGTGTAGGGGTAGTGCAACAGCTGGAACGATGCAACCTAGCTTATAGCTAGCGGGTGATCAATCTTGATTAAGAAAATACCTAAGAGATGACACTATGACGGACTTTGAGACTCAAAACAACCGTTTTTATAGCCAAGAGGATATACAAAGGATTTTACAGCTAGCGATCGCCCGGCAAGCTGATGATCAAGATAAAGAGTTTAGCTATGAGCAAATCTTAGAAATAGCCCAGGAGTTAGATATATCTCCTGAGACTGTCAACTTAGCAGAGAAAGACTGGCGATCGCAAAATCGCGAAATTCAGCAACGTCAAGCATTTAATACTTACCGTCTCACACGATTTAAGAAACGTTTGGGTAATTACAGCATTGTTAATGCTTTTTTCATCTCGGTAGATTTTTTAGGTGGCGGTACTATTTCTTGGTCGCTGTACCTGTTACTATTCTGTGGTTTAGCCGTTGGGCTTGATGTTTGGAATATTTTTCTGACTAAAGGTGAAGAGTATGAAATGGCTTTCCAGAGATGGAATCGCAAACATCAAATTAAACAAACTATTAATACCTTTGTTAATAAGTGGTTTAAAGCCTTACAGGTTTAGTAATTGGGCATAAAAATTCAAAATTCACGCATTGAATAACTTCTGCCCCTCTGCTTCCCCTGCACCCCTACCTCCCCTGCTGGCCTCAATTCATCCTACTATTATCCTTCTTTGGTCAGCACTATATTGTTACTATCAGCTTGCAGTTTTACCCAGGCAAAAAAGACTATTGCTAATAGTTGAGTTGCTGAAGAAAAGACTATCAGCATATTTATTGCGTGGTCATATAAAACACCCATCAATGTACTACCTAAAAACCAAGCTAGACCATAACCAGTGCTGAAAATACCGTAGGCTGTGGCGCGTTTGTGCTTGGGAACTATGCCTGCGATCGCAGCTTTTAAAACTGATTCTTGCGCCCCCATGCCAATGCCCCAAAAGGCTATGCCTAAAAGCGCAAGTTGGGTATTTCCTAAAAAGACTAATGGCGCAAATAAAGATGATAGCAAAGCAGCAATCATCAACACAAAAATGCCAATGCGGTCAAAGAAATAGCCAAATATTAACGCTGCTACGGCATCTACTCCCATCGCCAAGGCATAGAACAGAGGTATGGTTTGCCCCGTCGCAATACCTTGTTTTTGAAAGTGAAAAGCAATTAAAGGGAAATCTGCATAACCTGCGGCGATAATTGCCACAGCACCCAGATAAATCCAAAATATGCGCGGTAATTTTTCCTCTTTGGGACTCTCTTCAGTTTCTTCTTCAAAATCACTCGGATTGGGATAGATAAATTGCAAAACTCCTAACACTATCAATCCTAAAACCGCAGGCACAATTAATACTGTAAAGCCGTTGCGATATTCGCCCTGAAAATATACCATTGCCGCCACAGCTAAAGGCCCCATGACAGCACCAGTTTGATCCATTGCCTCATGTAATCCGAAGCCAAAGCCTCTGCCAATTTGACTCACACCGTGGGAAAGCAACGCATCTCGTGGGGGAGTACGAATGGCTTTACCGGTGCGTTCAACCATCATTAAACCTGCGGCTACTTCCCACCTACCAGCTAAGGCTAACAGTGGCACAACGGCGGTATTGATAAAGTAACCCAAAGTTGTGATTCCCCAATATTTACCTGTTTGGTCGCTGAGATAACCAATTACTAAGCGAAAGCCATAGCCAATAAGTTCTCCAAACCCAGCTACCAAGCCCACCACAGTGCCGCTAGCTCCCAAAACTTCTAAATAAGCCCCCGTGATACTACGCGCTCCTTCATAGGTAGCATCGGCACAGAGGCTAACAAAACCTAGCAAAATTACAAACCTCAAAGCGGCTGCTTTCTGTGGCATACTCCATCACATCATTAAAATGGCTTTCATATTGAAACACAGGATTTGGGGAGTGGGAATAGGTGACAGGGGACAGGTGACAGGGGACAGGGGACAGGGGACAGGGGGAGAAAAACTAATGACAATTACGAATTACGAATTACGAATTACGAATTATTTTGACTATCCATCAAAATCAGGCGGAGGGGATCTAAACGCACATACCAAGGAAAGGGTTGATCTTTGATAGTTACCCATTTCTCCTTGAAGACTTCTGCTTGCAGGTGATAGTCTTGTGAATAATTGGCGGGAGAATTAAGTTTTAAAAATAGTGTCATGCGGTGAGGTGTTTCACTGGTTCTTGCTAACCAGCAAGGAAAGGTGTTGGCTTGTGCTGGGTCTTTGGTAAATATAATATGATGGGCGCGGATGCCAACATGGGTGATTTCTTGGGGAATTTGTTCGTTCACTTGCAACCGACAACCCCAATCAACTGCTTCTATCTCTTGCGATGAGTGAACGATCGCACTAGAGAAATTCTTACACCCTGTGATTTGGGCAACACTCACAGTAGCCGGATGCTCGAATATTTCGTATTTAGAACCATGATGTACGGCTCTACCATGCTCCATCACCAATAAATTAGGACAAACGCGATAAGCTTCTTCCATATTATGGGTGACAAATAAAGTTACACCTTGGTATTCAGCTAGAGTTTTCGTCATTTGTTGTTCTAGTTGACTACGCAGATGTGTATCAAGTGCAGAAAAAGGTTCATCTAAAAGTAAGGTTTCTGGAAGACTTGCTAAGGCTCTGGCTAAAGCTACTCGTTGTTGCTGTCCGCCAGAAAGTTGGTGTGGGTATCGTTCGCCTAATCCTTTTAATTGCATGGATATTAGTAACTCTTCGATTTGCGATCGCACTTTCCCATTGGAAATTTCTTTGGGTAAGCCAAAACCGATGTTTTGCGCCACTGTCATATTCGGGAACAGAGCATAATTCTGCACTAAAAACCCAACTTGGCGATCGCGGCTAGGTAGATTAATTCCTTTTTCTGAATCAAACAATACTCTGTCATTTAAAACTATGCGCCCTTTCGTGGGTGTCTCAATTCCCGCAATACAGCGCAAAATCATACTCTTACCCGCTCCTGAACCCCCCAACAATCCCAAGGGCTGCTCATCGGTATTAAATGCCACCTTCAGGTTAAAACTCGGCAATCGCTTCTCAATATCTACAAACAGTTTCACTTTTGCAGTCGCAGCCGACAACACCGAAATTTCACCCCCCTGCTCCCCTGCTCCGCGAAGTTTGCTTGGAGGGAAACCCTCCTGGCAACTTCTCTTCCTGCTCCCCTGCGTCTTCCCTCCCCTTCCCCTTAATTCCTGCCAAAAGTTGACAGCAATAATCGCTGATAGCGAGACAATCATAATCGCCAGCGACCAAAACCAAGCTTCATCTGTCGCGCCGGCTTCCACAGCAAAATAAATTGCCATTGGGATTGTCTGGGTTTGCCCAGGAATATTACCCGCTAACATCAACGTTGCACCGAATTCACCCAGCGCACGGGCAAAGGCCAAAGATGCACCTGCTAAAATCCCAGGGAATGCTAGAGGTAAACTGATGCGCCAAAAAATTTTAGCCTCATTCGCACCAAGGGTTCTAGCTACCTGGAGGAGACTACCATCAATCTGTTCAAAAGCCCCCAGCGCAGTTTTATACATTAACGGGAAAGAGACAACTGTAGCTGCGATCGCTGCCCCATACCAAGTAAATACTATACTTAAATCAAAAGGCTGCATGAGTTTCCCCATCGGGCCATTTTTCCCGAAAAACAGCAGTAACAAAAAGCCCACAACTGTAGGGGGTAAAATCAAGGGAGCTACAAAAACCCCTTCAATTAAAGATTTAGCCTTGCCACGATATCCCAACATCCAATAAGCAGCCGCAATTCCCAAAAAGAACGTGATAACTGTGGCAAATAATGAGGTTTTGAGGGATATCCAGAGGGGTGAAAAATCCAGTGGCATGATAATTCTAGACAAGAGTTAATGTGAAAGTATTGGCTTGGGCGTGATTGAGTCTAGTGTTGGCTACTCAAAAAAGCCTTATCCAGCAGGGCTATTTGTTGATAATTAAAAATATACCAACTTTATCATGATAAAGTTGGTATATCACGACAATTTACTGAATAATGCAGCAAAGTTGGTTTGTTATTTGTAGTAAAGACTTTATTTCTGTTCATCCTATTACTGTGTCAAGTTAGTTTTGATGGTTTGTAGTAAGGACTTTAGTCCTTAGAAAAATCAGGACTAAAGTCCTTACTACAAACTTGCTTATCCATCAATTCAAACTTGATGAACTACTAGTTCTGAGCGATAAATCGTTTACTACTAAACAAGATTTGATTTATGCTTACCTGAATGGAAAATATTTTTTATCTTTGCGGTCAAACATTCGTTTAAACTAATACTAAACAAGTTATAATTCAGTATTATTAACTACATATTTCTCTATAGATATCAGTGTTAATGTGTATTTATATAACATTTTCTCAAGTTTCTCCCTCATAACAAACTGTATGTGCTAGGATATGCTCTGAGAATTACATTCGGTTATAGTGTTTGTTTTTAGTATTGACAGGCTTTTCCCTTTTGGTATTTGCAGACTCTCTCCGAAATCTAAATCTCTACAAACTGATCTGATGATTTTGGAGACATATAAATGTCAATTTATGTAGGCAATCTCTCTTACGAAGTGACACAAGATACCCTCACTGCTGTTTTCGCAGAATACGGGACTGTAAAGCGGGTTCAAATCCCTACTGATCGCGAAACAGGTCGCTTACGTGGCTTTGCCTTTGTAGAAATGGAATCTGAAGCTGAAGAAACAGCAGCCATTGATGCTCTTGACGGTGCTGAATGGATGGGTCGTGATCTTAAAGTGAACAAGGCCAGACCCAAAGAAGACAGAGGTTCATTTGGTGGTGGCGGCGGTGGTAATCGCGGCGGCGGCGGTGGTGGTGGCTACAACCGTAACCGTTACTAAGTTCAATAGAATAAATTGAATTGAATTGAGTGAATGCTTAAGCAATGCTGCTTGAGCATTTCTTGTTTGGTGGTAGAGTTTGTAATTCATAACGATGCTCCGCCCCGCTACGCTCTAAGCGCAGCTGTGCCGCAGGCTTTACGTAATTCGTAAACACGGTGAAGTTAAAAGTGCTGTTAGCTTGGTAGGGTACAGCACTTTTAACTTTTCCTTTATTCTCTGGCAATTACAATATCATTTGATTTAATTACTGCATAGGCTTCTACACCTTCAACCAGTTCTAATTCTTCAGCTGACATTCTGGTAATAATAGAGGTTAACTCTACTCTGTGAACAATCTCTAGAGTCACTTCACTATTCACAGCACCAGGGACAACTTTTTTCACCACACCCTTAAGAATATTGCGGGAGCTAACTTTTAAGAGTTTTTTAGGAGCATTAACTTCTAATTCCAAATTCTGAGTATCTTTTTTTTCTACCTTGTCTTCCTCTGTGGTTGGTAATGATTTTGGTGGTGCGGGTTGCTGATGAAGACCACGCACAAGTTCCCGCAATATCTCAGTTTTCGTGCGCTGAGACTGCTGACAGAAGTCTTCTAAAAGTTTGCGCTCGTCTTCCGATGTTTGAAAAGTGATCCATCCTTGTTCTTTTCGTGGCATAATGTTACCAATTTAGTTGGTAAGTATCGAATTTATACAGGTACGATCCTACCAAGCCTTAATTCTATCTAAACCTGATTTTCCTATGAAACGAAGACAAATTATTGCTTTTCTTGGTGCGGCAGTTGCTAGCTGTTTGATAGCGGTTGGCTGGCCTTTTATGACACCCTCCCCTGTAGTAGCGCAATCTAATGTCAATCTACTGGTATCTGCGGCTGCCAGTATGAAAGATGCACTAGAAGAAATTAAACCTCTCTATCAAAAGAATAATCCTAATATCAATATTAGTTATAACTTTGGTGCGTCTGGTGCTTTGCAACAACAGATTGAACAAGGTGCGCCAGCAGATGTGTTTATTTCTGCGGCTAAAAAACAAATAGATGCTTTAGAGCAGAAAGGGTTGTTACTTCCAGGTACACGAGCTATCCTAGCAAAGAATCGCCTAGTCTTGGTTGTTCCTAAGAACAGGACTGGTGTTACTAGCTTCTATAATTTAAGAGATGCAAATATCAAGCGGGTGGCGATGGGTGAACCGAGGAGCGTACCCGCAGGACAATACGCTCAACAAGTGTTGCAGAAGCTCAAGTTATTACCACAGATTCAGCCAAAATTAGTCTATGGCAATAATGTGCGTCAGGTTTTAGCTGTGGTAGAAAGTGGTAATGCGGATGCCGGTCTAGTTTACTCAACCGATGCCAAGATATCTGACAAAGTAAAGGTTGTAGTGGCTGCTGATGAAAAATACCATTCGCCGATTATTTATCCGTTAGCTGTGGTCAAAAGCAGTAAAAACTCTAATGCGGCTAAGGAGTTTGTTCAGTTTTTAACCACTGACAATCAAGTTAAGGCTGTACTGCGGAAGTACGGGTTTATTTTGCCTTGAAAGTGGTGTAAAGCCCTGCGGGCATAGCTGCGCTTAGAGCGGTAGCAAGGCGTTTAGCCTGTACTGAGTGGGAAAAGAATTTTAGATTTTAGATTTTAGATTAAATCCCAATCCAAAATCATCAATCCAAAATCTACTCATTGAATTGCCCAATTGCCAATTCCCAATTCCCGATAATGTCACAATGAAGGTAGGTGTTATCTTGAATATTTGACTATGTATTTAACTTGGTTAGACAGCAACAGTTGGCTACTGGAAATCGGTCAACAAAGAATACTTATAGATCCTTGGTTGGTTGGTTCGCTAACCTTTGCTAACGTAGATTGGCTATTCAAAGGTTCACTGACTCAAGAACGTCCTATCCCAGATAATATTGATTTAATTGTGTTGTCCCAAGGTTTGGAAGACCATGCTCACCCACCAACACTGAAGCAACTTGACCGGAATATTCCGGTGGTGGCTTCTCCTAATGGGGCGAAGGTAGTACGGGAGTTGGGTTATACTGCTGTGACAACTCTGGCTCATGGGGAAACTGACAATTTAAATCAGCAAGTGGAAATTACTGCTGTTCCTGGTTCTCCAATTGGCCCAACGTTAATAGAAAATGGTTATGTTTTCCAAGAGCTAGCAACGGGGTTAAAGCTGTACTATGAGCCTCACGGCTATCACTCTCCCCAATTGAAACAGTTTGCCCCTATAGATGTAGTTATTACCCCCATAACTGATTTAAGTTTGCCTGTGGTGGGGGCGATTATTAGAGGACAACAGAAGGCTTTAGAAGTAGCAGAGTGGTTGCAACCGCAAGTTATGCTTCCTACTGCATCCCCTGGTGATGTGATGTATGAGGGATTGCTGGTGAAGTTTCTCAAGGCTGTGGGAAGTGGGGATGAAATGCGATCGCAGTTAGCAAAACAGCAACTCTCGACTCAGATCATTGAACCACGCCCAGGCGATCGCTTGGAATTACCATTACAAAAACGCCACTAAGTGTTAGCCTTTGAAAATGATGTCGTAAAGTGACAGCAGAATCTCCACCACAATCAGAATCACCACATACCACTCTACTCGCTGGCTACTGCTATGCTGCATAAACTCCAGCACTGTTTGTGCCGTTTGGGAAATTAGCTCTAGTTTTCGTTCTAAGGCATTGTGACGCTCACGGATTTCGTATTCATCCTCTAAACGCAGATATAAATTTTCTAGTTGTGGGGACTCCCACAGCAACTCTGGCTTATCGATAATCTCTACTCGACCCACAATCTTATGTTGAACTAACAGGGTAGTCCCAAGTTGACGCAATAATTCCCGACTCTTGCGTTTACTCCTGTTGTCACTCTGAAGACTAGCTGCAAAAGGTTCAATTTGATCAAATACAGTTGCGAGGCTTGTTTCATAATGAGAAAGAACAACACTTTTAGCAAGAATATCAGCCACTATTTGTAAACGTTCTACACTAAATTCATGGAGGAAAATTTTTCCTTCCTTAACTCGCTCACTTTCCACAATATTGAGATGCACTTCTACTTCTTCTGTTTCGGGGTCGGTAAAAGAGTCACTAACTTGTGAGGATAGTTTGCTCAAAAAGGCTGCCTTTTCCGCAGGCTCAAGGTTAAACAGAACAACTGCCCCATAGCCCAGTAGCACTGCACAGCCATGTTCACCTACTGTAACTATTAATGGCATTGTTGCCAAACAAACGTAATTCTCTAAACTTTGTAGGTTAATCTTCTTCCCAAGGAATAGTGCCTGCGCTCTGAAGCTATCTCTATTATAAAAAAGGAGTTTTTGCATTGTCGCCCTACACTATATTTTGTCTGTATAGATTTTCCAAAAGCCTATAATTGTATCACATATTGCAAACTAGCTAACTTTGACCGTAGTGAGTGCTTGCTCAACGCCCTGCTTCCGCTCTAAGCGCAGCTATGCCCGCAGGGCTTTACAGCACTATTGCACTAGGGGTTATACCCCCAAGAAAGTGGGTGGTCTTTCAACTCATAACTCATAACTCATAACTCATAACTCATCACTCAGCACTCTTCATTACTTTCATTATTTTTTCAATTGTTCTAAATAAACGGCAAGCTACATCATAATTCTGCTACATCTTTGTTAAGAAAAGTTACAACCCTCTTAACAAAAGGAAATATGTTTTATGGTAGTTTCACTTGAGAAGAATGCACCACATCAGGTTGTAATCATTGGTGGTGGCTTTGGTGGACTGTATACAGCAAAGACTCTTGGTAGAGCGAATGTCAGCATTACTCTGATCGATAAACGCAACTTTCACCTATTTCAGCCGCTTTTATATCAAGTTGCGACAGGTACGCTATCACCTGGTGACATTTCCTCACCATTACGAGCTGTATTCAGCAAAAGCAAGAATACACAAGTGTTACTGGGAGAAGTAAAGGATATTAATCCCAAAGCGCAACAAGTTATTTTGGATGATAAAGTAGTACCATACGATACATTAATTGTTGCCACAGGTGCTAACCATTCTTATTTTGGCAAAGATCACTGGAAAGACGTTGCGCCTGGCTTGAAAACTGTTGAAGATGCGATAGAAATGCGTCGCCGGATATTTGGTGCATTTGAAGCAGCAGAAAGCGAAAATGACCCCGAAAAACGCCGTGCTTGGTTGACTTTTGTGATTGTAGGGGGTGGCCCAACTGGTGTAGAATTAGCTGGTGCGATCGCCGAATTGGCATACAAAACCCTCAAAGAAGATTTCCGCAGCATCAACACCTCAGAAACAAAAATTTTACTATTGCAAGGGGGCGATCGCATCCTCCCACACATTGCGCCAGAGTTATCGCAAGTAGCCGCAGAATCGTTAGAAAAGTTGGGTGCGGTAATCCAAACTAAAACGCGGGTGACAAATATTGAAAATGACATCGTTACTTTCAAGAAAGGCGATGAAGTAAAAGAAATTCCCTCAAAAACTATATTGTGGGCAGCAGGTGTTAAAGCTTCACCAATGGGACAAGTCCTAGCAGATCGTACAGGTGTAGAGTGCGATCATGCTGGACGTGTGATTGTAGAACCGGACTTGACTATTAGGGATTATAAAAACATTTTTGTCGTGGGAGATTTAGGCAACTTCTCCCATCAAAATGGTAAACCCTTACCTGGTGTTGCACCCGTAGCCACACAACAAGGAGAGTATGTAGCTAAACTCATTAAACGACGGCTTAAAGGTCATACTTTGCCACAATTTCGTTACAATGACGTAGGTAGTTTGGCGATGATTGGGCAAAATTTAGCTGTTGTAGATTTAGGCTTAATCAAACTCCAAGGTTTCGTTGCTTGGGTATTTTGGCTATTAATTCACATCTACTTCTTAATCGAGTTTGATACGAAATTACTAGTAGTATTTCAGTGGGCTTGGAATTATATCACTCGTAATCGTCGCTCTAGATTAATTACAGGTCGACAAGCTTTTGTAGAACCAAAAACTGTTAACACTAGTTTAAGCTAACGAATAAAGCTTCACACAATCGCCACCAAGATGCTGTAGCGATCGCACTGTGCCATTCCCAAATACCTAAAACTTTGACTCGCCAAACCTGCTCAAAAAAGCCGAAATATGGTAGATATCCTGCGGGTGCGCTGTCGTCGGGGATGAGGTCTGGATAATTCACCCAAGCATCTTTCCACCGCCACCCGACACGATTACCAAAATCAATGCAGGTTTCGGCGGCGGCGGCTTGTTCATTCCCAATCATCAAAGCCATTAGTGGATCAGTCGCCGCAGTTCCTTTGATGCTTTGCCAGATGCGTTGCTGAACACTGAAACCAAAGCGTCCTTGACTATATTTCACCCAAAGTCTGTCAATAGTAGATAAGTCAGTACGAGGAAAATTGACTACACTTTCTAAGTCTAAGTGGCATTGTTGTTCTCTATTGGCAACTTTTAGCATGAGGTTTGTGGTTTCCCCATCCGCCTCTAACCATCTCCCAGCTTTTAATAAGTCTTGTAGTAGTGTGTAATCTACACCAACAGAGGAATTTAAATCATCTATATCTTCATCATTTTGGTTAGCACTCTCACTAACTACCAAGGTGTTTTCTGGCAAAACTTCAATGATTCCCTGAGAACCAGATAACCAGAAATATAGTTGATTGTCGGTGGTTGCTAAATCGAGTTGTAATTGGGTGATTAATCCGGCTGCGGTTAGTCCCAAGGGTGGAGTTGCTTGATTGAGAATCGCCAACACAGTAGCAGCAAATTGTTCATGGTTATCAGGTGGTGTAGCACAAGCAATTAAACATTGGCCTGTTTCTATTCCTAGTTGCAATTCTTCTACCCACTCCCGCACCGATGCTACAGCGATCGCCGCTTGGCCAGGACAATCTAAAATCAGAATCTGTTGGGAACTGCAACGACGTAATTGTTTTCTCAACCAGGAACGACTGATAGTTACATCATCAGCTAAAACTAATACTGCTTCACCTGTGGCTGTTTCCTGAATTTGTCCTCGCAGATATAAAAATACAGTTGCGCTGTCTACTGCAACATCTTGGGGTGATGCAGCAAAAGATGCTGACAGCAAACACTTTTGGATGGCTTTATGAATATCTGAACTGGCGTTGTCACCCCACACAGTCCAATAGTTAGTGGCGAAACTCCCCGCCGTACTGAGAATGTTGAGTAAAGCTGAGGCTGTTTTGCTTTTGGGGAGTCCTTCTACAATTAGTGCTTGTCGGGGATGTCTTGTTGATCCTTTAGAATTGGGTTTGATACCTAAAATTACGTCCCCCACCCCTTCAACAATGCGCTTGGGGGTTTGGGAGGGATATTCGGAATGAATAGAACTTTCGCCACGACCTTTTTTTAGCTGATTAATCACACGTAACTGTTGATTAGCTTTATTTATGTAAGCTAAAGTCTGGTGATAAACATAGCGGTAAAGTCCATCAGCTGCGATGATACCTTGGGAGTCTGCCGCTTCACCGCGCAATCCCCTAATTAAATAGTAAGTAAATACACCATGTCCTAACTGAGGAAATTCCCAAGATTGCTGATTGCGATCGCAAGATAATAAAGCGTAAAATCCCTTTTGTTTGGCTGCACGTTGCCGCAAAACTTCCACTAATTCTGGCGTAGGGTTAAGTTCCGGAGATATTTCTCTTCTCGCTCCCAAAAATGTCAAATTACCACTATGACAAGCATCTAGCCAGACTAATTGTTGACCAGCATCACAATCTGCCAACAACTGTAATAATTCTTGTAACTTTAACCCAGTATTAATTAAGTTATCTTTTTGAGTATCTTGGAGACACAACACCACCTCTTGACTCATTGAGTCAAGTATCCCATGTCCAGAAAAATAAACCAGAATGGTGTCACTCGGTTTAGTCGCAGCAGCCATTGTTTTGAGAGTGACACGCACATTCTCTAATAAAGGCTGCTCACCAAAATCGTGGTAAATTTTTAACTCTCTTTGGGGAAATCCCAGAGTTGCTGCATCTAATGCTGCTCCCAAACCCTGACAATCTACAGCAGGGTAACGCAAACAAGGTATTTGCTCATCCTGGTATTGATTCACTCCTACCAACAATAGCCAAAGCTTGGCCACACCCGTTTCTAGGGCATTAGTTGAGTGACTGGTACGCACACCGATCGGACACATACATATTTAAAATATTAAAAGTGAACTACCCCCACTCCCCAACGAAAGAGCAGGGGAGAACAGGGTTACGGTGTACACACGTCTATGGTTTGATCCCCCTAAATCCCTCTTCAAAAGGGGGACTTTGATTCTAGTTCCCCCTTTTTTAAGGGGTTAGGGGGGATCATAAAGATACCGGATAAGTTTATCAGACTTGTGTGTACACCGTAGAAGAACAGGGGGAAGGG
Organism: Anabaena sp. CCY 9402-a; assembly: GCF_963920945.1. Classification (NCBI taxonomy): domain Bacteria; kingdom Bacillati; phylum Cyanobacteriota; class Cyanophyceae; order Nostocales; family Nostocaceae; genus Anabaena; species Anabaena sp. CCY 9402-a. The sequence goes on along the minus strand of NZ_CAWUDL010000028.1, from coordinate 47,769 downwards.
TGCTTTTTCGCCTATAAGGAGCGAGGTTTGTACTTTCTCCTCTGCCCTCTACCCCTGCGCTCTTATCAAGCTATGGTCACATCTGGAGACAAATAAACATCCTGAATGGTGTGAAATAATTTTACTCCTTCTTCAAAGGGTTTTTGGAAAGTCTTTCTCCCAGAAATTAAGCCTGTACCACCAGCACGTTTATTAATAACGGCGGTACGAACTGCTTCTGCAACATCATTCTTTCCAGACGCACCCCCAGAATTAATTAAACCTGCACGTCCGCAGTAACAATTTAATACTTGATAACGGGTTAAATCAATGGGGTGATCAGTTGTTAATTCTGTGTACATCCGTTGATCAATTTTGCCATAACTTTGACCCGTGGCTTTAGCAACTGCTTCGTAGCCGCGATTATTTTCTGGGAGTTTTTGCTTAATAATGTCGGCTTCAATTGTCACACCCAAATGATTCGCCTGTCCCGTTAGATCAGCTGCAACGTGATAATCTTTGTCTTGTTTAAAAGCATTATTCCGCAAATAACACCAGAGAATTGTCACCATTCCCAATTCATGGGCGTATTTAAAAGCTTGGCTAATTTCTTGAATTTGTCTGGTAGACTGCTCTGAACCAAAATAAATGGTTGCGCCTACTGCTATTGCGCCTAAATTCCAAGCTTGTTCGACATCAGCAAACAATATTTGGTCAAATTGATTAGGAGCAGTCAACAGTTCATTATGATTTATTTTGGCTATAAGCGGGATTTTGTGGGCATATTTACGCGAGACGCTACCCAATACGCCTAAAGTAGTAGCTACAGCATTACAACCTGCGGCGATCGCCAATCTGATAATATTTTCTGGGTCAAAGTAAATTGGATTGGCTGCAAATGAAGCACCGGCGGAGTGTTCAATGCCTTGGTCTACTGGGAGAATTGAGAGATAACCTGTATTTGCTAAACGACCTGTGGAATAAAGTTGCTGGAGATTCCGCAATACTTGCGGATTGCGATCGCTATGCAACCAAACTCGATCTATAAAGTCAGACCCCGGTAAATGCAGTAAATCTTGGGAAACTTTAGCTTTGTATGTGAGCAGATTTTCGGCTTCTTCCCCTAGCAATGACTCGATAGAAGTAGTTTCTAAGAGCGTTGCAGTCATAGCGGTTTCCTCTCATTTGAGCAAATGACTTTGCCCTTAAGATAGCATTTAGCTAGAACCGACAGAAGCCCCACATCTAGTAATCAGGCATCTAAATAATATTACTGAGAAATTTATGTATAAATATACAAGTTACTTGGAGAAAGGAATATCAAAATTTATGCGTCTTCCGATGAACTGTTTCCTTTAATTAAACGGTGGAGTAGGCGACAAGGCCAAAAACACGCCCCACAAATACTTACGGAGGCAATGGCAACAAAAACACGCCAGTTCTCCTTCAGTGGATTAGCAGGCTCTGATGCCTGGTTTTGCGTATCTTTGGTTAATTCCGGCAATGAATGAGATAGCTGGCCGGCTGTACTTACCCCCTCAATCGCCGCTCCAATTAGATAAGCTACAAGGGCAATACTTAGCCAGTGATTCATCATATTTTATTGGGCAAATTTTGCGTTAATGATTCTCTGGCTCTAAACACAATCGGCTTTCAGCCGTGTCTCGAATTAGAGGCAGTTTAGATTTTATGTAGGTATTAATGCTACTATCTGACTGTGGGTCAATTCCCTGCTTGGCTTTTAATTGCTGGAGAAGCAATTGTACTAGAGCCATATCATCAAACTGGAGTAACGTAGTGACATTAGTAGACTCGATTACAGCCCAAAGCTGTTGCATCATTTTGGTAGTGATCATGAGTCTCTAACCTCTTAAGCTTTTCTTTATATTTGCACGTTTTCCTTGTTTGTGCCTAATTTTTTTGAAAGAAGTTAATCAATCAACACAATTACAATATGAGAGACGAAGCGATGCTCTGGCTCTCATATTGTGTTTGAAAAGTCGGAAAGGGTATAAAAATGTCATTCTGACTGGAGTCCTGAGCGAAGCGTTCGTGCCAGCGTTCCCGTAGGGTAGGAACTGGAAGGTAAAGCCTCCGGCAAGCGTTCCGTAGGAAAGAATCTAGGCTTTGTGGCACATACACTAGATGTTTCTCTACTTTCCCTGCGGGACGCTAACGCGTAGCAAAGCAAGCTACAACATGACAAAGAAACAGACTTTTCAAACATCCTCTAAGAGATGAGATTACCTATAATGTGGTATGTCCGTTTTCTGCAACCATTCCTGAGTGCGTCGCATACCTTCTTGCAGATCAATCTTAGGTTGATAATTCAACATTGCTTTTGCTTTAGCAATAGAATAAGCATAAGGGCGACTGATAAAATCTAGAGATTCTGGGACAATATCGGCTTTTTTCCCAAACATTTTCTGTCCTTGATGGCGCAGTTTCACTAGCAGCTTAAGTTCATCCTTCGGTAAAGAAGGATAATTTACAGGTAACCCGGCAATTTCTGCTAAACAAGTAAAATAATCTTTCCAAGAAGTTTCTTTGCCATCCGTAATATTAAAAATCTCTCCATGTAATTCTTTTTCGATGGCGAGAAAAATGGCATCAATCAAGTTATCTATATATACGTGGTTACTAACTCCCTGACCATCATTGATATAGGCAAATAATTTTTCGCGCATCAAATATAATGGTCGGATTACCCAGGGAATACTTCCTGGACCATAAACATCGCCTGCTCTGATAATAATAATGCCAAAATATGGAGATGTATTTAATTTTAATAATGCCTCTTCAGCTTCTATTTTTGTTTGGCAGTAAGGATTATTATTTGCCAAAAGCGGTGTGTCTTCTGTGACATAGTTAGGATAGTTAAAGCCATATACCATCACACTAGAGAGATGTACAAATGTTTTGACTCCAGCATTCTTGGCAGCTTGAGCGAGATTGATAGTCCCGTCAACATTTATCTCTCGAAAATCCTGGATTGACCCAACTTCTTCGTCAAGTTCAGCCGTATGTATAACTATATCTACTCCCTGAAAAGCCTTTTGGGAAATCACAGCTTCCTTAATACTGCCAACAATTACATCTCCACCTAAATTTTGCAATCTTTCAGATCGATCTGCGGAACTTTGCAACCCCCGAACTTTCATTCCTTTTGCTATTGCTAATTCAGCAGTTCGGAAACCAACAAATCCATCAATTCCGGAAATCAGTAGTTTGCATTCTGAGAGTTTCATAGATAAATTCCAAATTCAAATTTCAACAAGCTAACTAGTACCGCAAGGCGTAATTCAAAATTCAAAATGAATACAGCATAAGTGTTTCGTAGATTTGGAATATTTGGTTTATTTACGCCGTGCTGTACTAGGTTTTTATGGCTTTCAGGTGCAATTAATCCTGTGAGAGAACGAATATGTAATTTATTGTTATCAAACCAGAGATGATTTTTCCACCTTCAATGCACCACGATTTTGTACTAAGCAAAACTCAAGAAACCACTCTGAATTAAATATGCTGTGTAGGTCATGAATAACTTGGTATTAATTGGCGCACAGGTGACAGAACTACCAGCCAGAGCCTTCACAGTTTCTTCACAACTAATGTGAGGTTTTCTAGCTTTCAGGTACAAATCGGGAATAGTTAATTGCTCATCAGACCAACGCTCTAAGAGGAAAGGACGCAAAGTATACAAAGGATTATCTGTAGAGGTTGCACTTTCAATTAACTTAGCTTGCCATTCTTCGTAGGGAATGATGTTAATGTCATAACCAAAAGAGCGCACCCAGTCAACTAAGACATTCAAACCTACGGGTTCAGGATGTTGTAAGTGGAAAGCTTGACCGATCGCATCTTTTTGCATCGAGAGATGTACAATCGCTTTGCTGACATAATCTACAGGGGACATATCCAACATATATTCCACTTCTGGGAAATATCCCATTTGCAGACAACCCTTAACCATCAAATTGATAAAGTCGTGGGTGTTACCGATACCTGTCTCACTGTCAGCAGCGATGAGGGGGGGTCTATGAATAGTAACAGGCAAACCGCGATCGCTCGCAATCTTGACTAACTTTTCTGCTACCCATTTAGTTTGAGAGTAACCCAGATAAATCCCTTCCCAGTGGCTGAAATCATTATCTTCTTTTACTACCTGGCCAGCATAGACAGGAGATTCAAACACCGCCACACTAGAAACATAATGCACAGGCTTCACTTTCACCTGACAAGCCAAGCGCAAAACTTCTTGAGTTCCCAGAACGTTAGCAGCCTTCAGTGCTGAGTAAGGGAAAACATAATTTAACAAAGCACCACTATGATAAATAGTGTCAATTTCCGCCGCTAAAGTTTGAAACTGTGTAGAACTTAAACCTAACAACGGTTCAGATAAATCACCAATCACAGGGATAACTCTAGACTTACTCCCATCCTGACAAATTCCATAGCGTTCTAAATTCTTTTGCAGCTTACTATCAGCTTCGTCCAGGTTAGCAGCACGCACCAAACAATAGATATCAGCCTGAGTTTGCTTGAGCAATTCCCGAATAATGAAAGCACCTAAAAAGCCGGTAGAACCAGTTAAAAATACTTTCTTCGGTTGAGTTACAGGTAAAGCAACAGGAATAGCACCGCCAGGATGAATTGTAGGGTCAAGAACAGCTTCAGCCTGTAAGTTCAAAGTGGGGGTATCAGAGAGGCTAGAAGTATTTTTTGGACGTACAACACCTGTATCTTGTACATCTGATTTTTCTTCCACTTCTTCAGCTAAACGCTGTGATAATGATTCAATTGTGGGATAATGCCACAACAACAAAGGAGATGGTTGAAAGCCTAATAATTTCTCAAGTTGACTTACCATAGTCATGGCTTGGACAGAATCTAAAGCATAACTTTCTAAATTAATACTAGGGTCAATTTCATTAGTTTTTATCCCTAATAACTCAGCTAGATAAGACATCATCCAAGCTTGAATCTCTGCTGCACTATAAGATTGTTTTACGGTCATTGTGAAATCTCCAAATATTGACTTAAGACGATTAATTGTCTTGCTTAAAAATGAATATGCTCGAAAATATTTATTTGCCTTTGTTCAACGTATAAGCAGGGGGAAATGACTCCCGCCTTAAAGATTCTTCGGAGCATAGGTATGATTCCTCCACTTCACAAGCGTTGTTCTCGTAAGAAAGCAGGAAGCTAGCACAACAGGTGGGGTCAAATCCTCATCTGAACTAATCCCCCTGTTTTCAGCACAAGAGCCTATTTTTTAATCATTTTGTCACTGTATAATAGTCCCTTTGCTGTATATCAAGTAAGCAAGGAGCATCATTGTAATTAGAGATATTCAAAATATAGCTGATAAAATTATTTACCAGAGCTTCCATCGTTTCTTGACTAATAGAAGGACGAGAACAAACAAAATTTAATAACATCTTTCCTTGAAAAGTTGATGTATGGACAATGAAGACTCCTCCATATAAAGCATGAGTACCAGCAAAACTGATTTCTTCTAGCTCTAATTCTCCATAAACGTTGGGGATATTTACTTTGCCTACATTAGAAACAGATACTGTAGCCGCTACTTCTTTAGGATAGATAAAGCAAAAGTCTATAAGGTATTTGGCAATCAATATCATTTTAAAGATATTACCTCGCTTGATACTAATGTCTAAATTTTGTTTTACTTCTCGTGCAACTTGCCAAAAAGAGGTGGTTTTATTTATGCTATATAATCCCATATTAGATGTAGCCAAAACAGCCATATTTTCATCAGTAATTGCAGGTTTAATGTGTTTTCTTACATCAAGGTATGTCAAGCAACTTAAGCGCAGACTTTTTTTGTTTTCCTTAATTAATCTTTGTGCAACTGCGAACATCATGGCAGCACATAAGGCACTATTTACAGTTGTATTTTCTTGCCGACAACGATTGATTAACTGTTGTGTTAACTGTGAATTAAGTTGTCTGTGAACAATATGACTATAACGTTGTTCAATAGGTACGTATTTTTCAAATCCTAATGTTTCTGGTCGATACCAAATTTTTTGAAAAGCCACATTTAATAAGAAGATTAAGCTACTTATCTTCCCTTTTAAACTCTGCTCCGATTGGGGTATTAGTTTCTCTATTGCCGGGAGAGGAGTTAAATTTATCAACGGCTGGATTTCTTCCCCAATAGAGATTTTTTGATAGTAAGTTAAAATTTCTGAGTGAAGTTGAATACATGATAACGCATCTGCGATCGCATGATGTGCTGTTGTTATTAAAAAACTGGCTCTAGTATCACTTGAAATATGGACTAGGACGACTCTTAGCAGATATTTGCTACTAGGTATTGCATGATTCATTTCTTCATTGAATACTTCTGTCCATTGTTCACAATTTAAAATTTCAACAACGCGCAAAGGTATTTTCTGAGTTCCTTTAGTTTGGAATGCAAGCCTATTCTTTAAGCTCACTATCCGTGAGTTAAGCCTAGGGTGACGACATTGAATAATGTGTAGAGTTGATCTCAGTATATCTTCGTCAATATACCCCTTAATCCGACTAATGGTTACTACATTCCACGTTTTAGCACGAGCATTTAAAACTTCCATAGCTTGCTCAAGCTGTCCCAAATTTCTGTCATAACTCATATTAATTTAGCTCCTACAGGCATCAGATGTAATTTTTGAGATACACACAGACTTTGTTCACCCTACTTACTACATTAATGAAAATTTTTTACATATTATTTAGGATTCCTAAAGAAAATTAATCCTGATTAGGAGTCTATTGGTGAACCTAGACAAACTCTAAACTTTCATCTCTGATGGAAAGTATTGACTGTAGTTATCTGGCATTTGTAGCCCTTGAAACTTTAGACTCTGAATGCGGTATAAAAAAGCAGCACCTGTCATAATATGGTGAGCAACATCAACGACTTTTCGATTACTTGGCACTTCTAAATATGAGCCTCTTACCCAATCATTGAAGCTACCCATTGCTGGCCCACACCAAATTTGATAATCCATTTCTCGACCTGGTTCACCAGAATTAGACCAACGAGATGATAGACCGAGATACCAGCGAAAAATCAAAGCCATCTTTAATTTAGGGTTATTGCTTGCTTGGGCAAGTTTCACAGGGTTACGTTGAGAAAGATAAGCTACTGTCTCTTGCCAAACTGCATCTAAACTCTTTTGGAAAACTTGTTTTTCTAACTTATCTCTCTCAGCTAATGGAATATCTTCAATTGATTCATAGCTTTTGTATAAATCAAACAGTTTTTGGGCGCGTAAAGGGAAGAAAGTCCCTCTTTTGAGAACTTGAACTTTTACGCCCATTTCAAACATATCTGCGGCGGGAGTCATCATCACATCAGCCATCTCAGCCTGGGCTAACAATTGCTTAGTGTGTTGAGAAGTACCAGCTTCAATACAAGATTGGTTAATAGAACCAGTCACAACATAACCAGCCCCCATTATAAAAGCTGCTAGTGCTGACTGTGGAGTTGCAATTCCTCCGCCTGCACCAATTCTGACTGGTTGCTCATAATCATATTTGCGTTGAATGTTATCTCTCAATTCCAGAATGGAAGATAATAAACAAACCAGAGGACGATTATCTGTATGTCCACCAGAATCTGCTTCAACAGTGACATCATCAGCAACTGGGACTTTTTCGGCAAGATTGGCTTGTAATTCGCTAATTAGACCTTGCTGTACTAATTGCTTGAGAATTTTTGTAGGAGCAGGTTGCAAAAATTTAGTTGCTACTTCTCTCCTAGAAATTTTGGCAATAACTTTATTATTGATGGCGATTTGATTGACTGAATTTAAACTTAGTCCAGCCGCTCGGTAATAAACAATATTTTCAGTCAAATCTAAAAAAGCAGATGCTTCTATTGTTCTTACCTGATATTTGAGATACAAATCAACAACTCTGCGTTCAATAGCTGGTTCACTAGGACTGTGGAGTAAGTTAAAAGCGTAAGGCCCTTGGGGTAGAGCTTGTTGAATGCGGTTAATAGCAGTTTCAACACGAGCAGGAGCTAATCCACCCGCACCAAAAGAACTCAAAATACCTTCTTTTCCAAGTGCAATCACTAGTTCTTCTGAAGCAATCCCATGAGCCATTGCACCAGCCGTATAGGCATACTTCACATTGTGAAAACTCAAGAAATTTGCATCACCTAGCTGTTGACTAGTTAGAGGTGGAACAGCTATTAGTAGTTCTATTTCTTCTGTTTTACCATTCTTGGAATGACTCCAATAACCGTTATTGCTGACACCTATTTTTTCTTTGATTCTAACAATATAACATGGTTTATGTAAATTCAACAGCTTTGATTGTATGCCTATTTCATCAAAAGCTAAGGTATCTAAAGAACCTTGCCAAACTTGGTTTTTACTATCAAAAGTGTTGATTGTTCTCAATAGATTATGATAGTGTTTGGGTGAATTATTGGTGACAACCATATTTTTATTCCTCGCCTTGAAATAACTTGTGTGATAAAGATATCTGTTGCTGAATAAGAGTGCTAATCTGTTTTAGAGATTCCTGTCTAGCCTGCAAAAAAGTAGCATGAGATTGAGTCATGCTATCAACGTTTTGCTTAAGTTTTTGATAGTAAAGATTACGTAGATTCAGCAAAGAATTTTTATCAACAAATTCATCTATTTTTAAGCCATGATTTACGGGATTTGAAACATCTTTTATTGCTGTTATGAATAGTTCTTCGTGTTGTGCATAATCATCGGTTTCCAAATCGCGATGGGCTATGCCCCACCGGAGGTCATCGCGTTCTAATAAGCCAAGAGATTGACTACCATTTGTCTGATAACTTTGATCTTGCATATCTTCAGAAACTACATTAAATTTTAAGTTCGTTTGCACAGATTCAATACTGTTGTGATTCACCGCACAATTAACTTGTTCAGCCTGTTTATATATCAGTAATTCATCCTGTTGTTGAGGAGCAGAATTAATTAACAAGGTAGAAAACTTATTTTCGATAATGGGCTGATTTTTGACCTTAAAGGATATGTTAGTAGTTTTGCCATTATCTAAATTTTGAGTAGAATATAGCGGCGATAAATCTAGACTGACTCGATGACTGAAGAGCTTGGACAACGCTCTGATAATCGAAGTATGAGAGTCTATACCTCTGCGATTGAGAGAGACTGCAAGGTGTGCTTGTTCTTTGAGAGTTTCACCAATCCATCTTGAACAGTTACTACCAACACCTACTTCAATAAATATTTTGCAGCCATCATTGTAGACGAGGTTAATTAACTTGGGAAAGTCTAAATGTTGACATAGAGTTTTAGCAATATTTTGACTAATAGACTGACTTTCAAGAGTAATCGCAGAGTATTCCCCGGCAGAATAAAAAATAGTATTGGGTACGTTTTGAACAGATAAGGAATTGATTTTAACTAGTTCATTGTACTCAGAGTGCATTGGATCACAATGGATCACATGATTTATGGGGGTATGATAAGCACTACAATTTAGGGATTTAATCACTCTATGACAAGCTTCTGTCTCACCTGCAATCACCACTTCTTCTGGTGTATTAATCAAAGTCAAGTAAACACGATTTTCCTGTTCTAGAGCTTTTTGAATACGTGAGACTGGACATAAAAGTACATAATTGCTCCAAAATGTTTTGTCTTGGTAATCATCTGACATTAAGGGCAAACCCCAATATTCACGCACTGCATTTTTGGGGCCGGATAACCGCGTTTTAAACAGAGAAGATGTATGTAAAATGTCACTACTTTGCTGAAATTCAGTCCAGACACCTTGAGCAAACATCATGCTATTTTCACCCAGGCTATATCCAAAGGCAGACCGCGGTTGTAATTGGAAATAATTTCTTAAAATACTCGTCATTAGTCCAGCAATACCGACTTCAGCTTCGAGCATAGTGACGGGATTCTCTATCAATTGCTGTTCGCAGAATTCCAGTTGCTTTTTAGAAAGTTTTTTCAAACTTCTAGGATAGAAAAGTTTTTCTATATTGGCGAGGCGACTGTAAATACCCCTGATTGCCAGATCATCGTAAATTTCAGGAAATAAACGGAAGAGGTCGCGAGCCAGTCCGATATAAGAACTGAAAGAACCAGGGTAAACAAAACTGACTTGACCTCGTTCACCTAATGGTTGAGCTGTAAAGTAACTACCGACAGGAGTTTGCCAGTCTTTACCAGTCTGGAAAGCAACACTGACACCTTCGATTGCTCGTTGAATTTCTCGTGTTAATTCATCTTTATTCCGTCCGAGAATAGCTAGAGCATAAGTAGACTGCTGACGCTGTTGATAGGCTGTAAAAGTGAGACTGGCGTCGGCTGGTAAGGAAGAGCAATCTTCGATAGTTTGTTGAAGAGTACGAATCTGCTCTAATAGGGTTGCTTGATCGTCAGCAGCGATCGCAAACATATAATAAGGCATTTGCTCTAAATATTTGCTGCTGTAATTTGTCTTACTCATTTCCTCTGACAAAATTAAATGAGCATAACTCCCATCCATTTCCATGCCGTTAATAGCTGCTATTCTTCTCGTAGCTCCTGGTTCTAAAAACCAGGGTTTCGATTCAGTAGCGACATAGAAAGGGCTACCCTGCCAAACTTCTGGCATTTTGGGACTAGACCATTGGGGAACTGCGGGAATATAGCGGTGATACAAACAGAGTGCTGTTTTAACTAGGCTAACTATTCCGGATGCGGCATAGGTATGGCCGATATTGGCTTTAACACTGCCAATCGCACAACTAAGAGTTGCTTCACCTGTCTGATATGCCTTGAGCAAACCCTGAATTTCTGACTCATCTTGTTGGGGAATTCCACTACCCACAACTTCCAAATAGTTGATGTCTGTGGGTTTGATATTGGCTAGACAAAAAGCCTTTTGACAAGCTTGTGCTATGGCTTCAGCATCTGGGGTGGTAGGAACTGAGTAAATTTTAGATTTTGCATCTTCTACAAGACTAAGAGCATCAATCACTGCATAGATGCGATTGTTATCTTGTTTTGCTGTTTCGTGCAGTTTTAACACTACAGCAGCCGCACCTTCACCTACCATCCAGCCATTGACATTCTGATCGTAACTAAGAGTATTTACGCCTGTATTGATTTGTGTATCTTGATTTCGGTCTAAAATATTAGAACTACCCTCAGCTAACTCGACTGCACCCACCAAAACAGCATCAAATTCTTTCAAATTAAGTAGTTTTTGAGCAATTTCAAAAGCTTTGAAAACAGAATTTTGTTCAGATGTCAGAGTGAATGTAGATCCAGCAAAATTCCACAGTTTGGCGATATGATCAGCGATTTTGTTGTCTAGACAAATTGGATATTCACTGCCTTTATTAGTGGTTGCAAATTGCCCTTGACTTTGTATCTGAGGTAGAGCAAGGTATTTGGAAGTAGTGATGACTATTGCCATTCTAATTCCTTGAGGCAGACCTGCATCTTTGAGAGCATTATCAGCTACTTTCAGCATCAACAGTTCATGAGGATGAAAATTGTCTACTTCCTCTGATGGGATTTGTAACTGTAAAGTATCAACTTCACAATCTTGAATATACGCGCCTAATGATGATGTGTGACCAGCAGATTTATATTCATGGGAAAATTTATCGTGCCATCTTTGAGTAGGTACGGGAATAAAGTGTTGTTTCCCTTCATAAATACTGCGTTCAAAATTATCCAAATCTTTGCAATTTCCACCCAAATGGCAGTCCATGCCCACAATGGCTATTTTAGGAATTTTGTTTTGGGTCAATTCTTGCATCACCTAGCTCCTCATACTATTGGTTAGCGTATATATTTAAGGGTGTAGGGTAAAAAAGGCATCTTTCCTCTTTGGCTGTAAAACTTGCTTTATCGGAACTACCTTCTGCCTCCTACCTCCTACTTTGGTTTGTGTAGGTTCATGGGTGCAATTACTGCTTTCGCTCCCAGAATACGGGAGTAAAGTTTTCCGTCACTGTTGTGGAGCATTAAGTTAGCAGTTACACTGGTTGCAGTTTTATTGAGTATTTCACAAGAAACGTAGAAGGGTTCGTTGTAAGGAACAGGTATAAATTCTTCCAAATTTGTTATTTGTCCGGGTAAGCAAACTTCTTGGTGATAATGGCTCAACCATACCCATAAAGCTTGGGTACTTAAATCACCAATGTAAGGATTATAAGATTTTACAGGAAATTGTCCTTGAGCTTTTAGTGTGATTTCTGACCATAAACATTTAGTCGTAATTTTCTCTGGGCTAATGTTTATAACTCTAGTAATTTGTTGAAATGCTGCACCATGAAATAGAAAAGAATCTCTATTTTGATAAAAATCTTTACCAGTTATAGTAATGTTATTATCTTCAGTTAAATCTACAGAGTCATACATCGGTACTTCTGGTAATTGCCGCACAATTGTAATATTGGCACGAAAATGATAGTAGGTTTTACCTAGAGGGGTTTTACTTAAAATTGTGGTTTGAAATTCGATAGATTCAGAACCATGTTTAGTAATTTCTTGGATTTCTATAATATATTCCTTCGCCAGGGTGTGATTGAAAGTAATCCCCTTTAAAACTTTAAAGTTTTTACAACTGAAATAGCAATAACCTGGATAGCATTCTTCGCAAGCATGAATCATCCAGGATATGGCGCAGGTTGCTGGTAATACGGGAGTCCCAGCAATCACATGATCCAGCAAAAAAGGATTGGCATCTACGCTCAGATGGCGACGAATGCGATAGCTGCAAAGTTGGGGGTCTAGAGTTACTGCTGGGGGGATGATGGGACTACCAATCACAACTTGTGTAGAATCACGATGGCTGGGATGGAGTTCATTGACGAGCATTTGTGTACCTACATCAACAGGAATAATATCAATTCCCCGTTCGGCGAAGGCTTTTTTGATTTCTGGTGTCACCATACCACTATCCCAAGCACCCCAATTGATAGCGACAACGTGACAATCAGGATTGTATTGCTTCATCAAGTGGGCTGACTTATTGAGAATTTCATTAGCGATCGCATAATCCGATTGCCCAATGTTCCCATAAAATCCGGATACGGAAGAAAATAACACTAAATGCTGGAGTTGCTTAGGTGGTACACAGCGCAGTAAGTTTTCTAAACCTTTGACTTTAGCAGCGTAAACTGTTTCAAAATCCTGAATTGATTTTTTCTCAATCCGCTTATCTGCAAGATTTCCAGCCCCATGAATAATTCCTGTAACTGCTCCTAGACGCTCAACTGCACCAGTTATCTGTTCTGATAAAGCGATCGCATCAGTGACATCCACACTCAAATACTCGGCCTTTCCACCTGTCTCCTCAATCGCCTTGAGAGTTGTGGTAATTGCTCTCTGAGATGAAATCGCTTGGAACTTTTTCTGCACCATCGCCGGTGTCGGCTTTTCTCCTTGGGCTTGGAAATACTCCATAATCCGCTTTTTCAATTCCGCCTCATTCCCGCAACCCTCAGCCCACACAGGTTCAGGTTCTGGGGTAGAACGACCGAGAAGAATAAATTTGCATTGATAACGCTGTGCTAGTTTGATGACGCACTCAGCAGTTATCCCTTTTGCACCACCACTGACAAGAAAAACGGAATTATTATCAATCATTGTTCACTCGCTGAAATAGGTCGCCATAAATATTTTTTGGAGGGAAGAGGGCAGAGCTTAATGCCCAATCCTCCAGTTAACACTCAACAAACCAAAGTCACTCTTCCCTGTCCGCTATATCCCACTTCCACAATCAATCTATTGGGGTCGTAAAGTTCTGCAAGGATGTACTCTACCGATGTTTGCTCATTTAAATCAGGACTGAGGTCTATAGCTCGACAAAATACCGATTCCCATTCCTGGTTCACGGTTTTAGTCAGTCCGAACAAACCGCCGCTAATTGCACCAAAGTTAGTGTTTTGTTTGAATCCAAACTCCCCATCTAGGCGAGCAACAGTGAGAAAGCAACTGCGTCCTAAAAGTGCGGCTTGGTTCAATGGCTGTTTGAGATGTTTGGCGATAAGGAAGACATGGCAGAGGAGGGCTTTTTCTGATTCCAGATAATGGACACCACTTATTTGGGGGTGGCTGGCTGGATTCAAGTGGATAAATGCACCAATTTGACCATAATTAGTAGCGATCGCAGCTAATTGTTTTTGCAGATGCTCTTCACTCCAATCTGTCAGCACTACCCGATTGATTCCTTCAGGTAAAGGGGACTGTTTCTCCATCACAGTTTGAGGAAAAGTTAAGACAACGGTTTTCCAGCCACGTTGACAAAGAGCCTCAGCTAGTTTTGCAGTTGTCAGTGAACCATCATCAGTCAACAAAGCGATATGTTGATCAGGTAAGGCGCACTCTAAAACATCCGGTTCGGGAAGAAACTTGAGTTTAACGGGATTGCGAAAAATCAAAGATGGGGAATTAGGGATGGAGGATGGGATTGACTCTTCCTCCATCTTCTTTATTTCAGCAGGCTGAGGTGGTGAGGATGTTTTCTGTTGCGTCTCTATCAACAGCATTTTTTTTTCCGCCCCTGCAACCTGTTGCTCTATGTATGCAACAATTTCTCCTAGAGTCCGCAGTTGACCTAGTTCTTCTGGATTCGGTTTGGGTAGTTCGGGATATAGTTCTAGTAATGCTCCCAGGATTTCTACCCGTTTGATGGAATCAATCCCCAAATCAGCCTCGATATCCATCGACATATCTAACATCTCTGTTGGATAGCCTGTCTTATCACTCACTATGTTGAGTAGAGTTGGACTGAGGTTGCTTAAATCAATGGAGGATAGAGAAGGTGGGGAAGGTTGGGAAGAGATAACTTCAGTTTCCTGCAAAGTAGAAGATAAATCAGATGTTACTTCCACATCTTTGACTGTTTCTACATCTCCTGCAATCCCTGGTGCTAAAGCCCCCATATACTCGACTATTTGACCAAGAGTGCGCAGTTGTCCTAGTTCTTCGGGATTTGGTTTAGGTAAATCAGGGTAGAGTTCGAGCAATCCTCCGAGAATTTCCACGCGTTTGATTGAATCAATCCCCAAATCTGCTTCGATATCCATCGATAGCTCTAACATCTCAATTGGATAGCCAGTTTTATCACTGACAACATTGAGCAGAGTTTGACTCAGGATGGTTTCATCAATGACTATTGGTGATGGAGATTCTACTGTCGTGGTTGCAGGATGATTTTCTGTAGGTGTGATAATGTCTAGAACTGGTTTTGCTTGATGATTTGCACCATTACTTGTGCCATGACCATGACCATGACCGTTACCGTTACCATGACCATTACTATGACCGTTACCATGAGTTGATAATGGCTCAGATTTAGTGATAACACCGTTACTTCCTACAGAAACCGATGCGTTTGTTACCAAAGCCGGATGCTGCTCAACAGCACTGTAGTTAGCAAGATTTTCTGGCTCATCCAGCAGTGATACAAGACTATTTTGCTGGATTAACTGGAAAAATTGGTTGGTGTATCCCTGCTGATAATTCAGATATTGTTCATGGATGCGGAGACTTTCAGCTTGATGATCGTGAAACCGCATCATGCTACGTTCGGAACTGGAGATTGCTAGTTGCTGTGTTGGTGCTTGTTCCCCGGTGAATTTAGCATTTCCCCACAATGCTTGCTGTTGCTGCATTAGTTGGAAGAAAGTTTTGGTATA
Organism: Anabaena sp. CCY 9402-a; assembly: GCF_963920945.1. Taxonomy (NCBI): domain Bacteria; kingdom Bacillati; phylum Cyanobacteriota; class Cyanophyceae; order Nostocales; family Nostocaceae; genus Anabaena; species Anabaena sp. CCY 9402-a. Next base: position 32,114 of record NZ_CAWUDL010000028.1, on the reverse strand, counting down.
TTCTGTTTGATGTTTTAAAGATTGTTCATGAACCTGTAAAACACTACGTTGATGACGATTAAATTCTATGAGTGTGTACTCTAAGCTATCGATAATTCTTTGATAACTCATAGATAGTTCCGCACTGGATTGTAGAGGTTGAATCAGCAATTTGTCCGGTTGACCATTTTGAGAAGATGTCATCTTCACTCCATTGTTGACTGATTCCCGGTTTTGTGTTTCAGAGTTATAGGTAAGTAAATCGTTACTTTTTTCTTGAGAATGTGGAGACTGGGTTAATCTGACTGGGTGATATTCGGTTAGTGTTTTCTGTTGATTACCGTTGCTAACAGGCGATGTGACTGTTACTGGCATTTGTAGAGATTTTTCAAAGGCTTGTTTTGTTTTTTCCGAAACATAGTTAGTGCTATTTAAGCGGAAATTCAAGACTTTGTTGGTGGTAACTTCTGGGGTTTTGCTTTCTAGTTGGTAAGAGTCAATGTTTTGCAAAGCTAACCCAGCCACACGCAGCTGGACAACAGCCTCTCGCAAAGTGTGATCGCTATTTTTGGCAGGATTACCATTTAAGGCTACAGCTATATGGGGGCGATCGCTCAGAATCTCTTTCACTAGGTTGGTGAGAACTTTACGTGGCCCAAATTCAATAAAGCAAGCACCACCTTCTGCATAAATATTCTCAATCTCCTGCTTAAACAAGACCTGATTCATCAGGTGTTCTTCGAGGATATTTTGAATCTCTTTTGGCTGGCTTGGATAAGGTTTGGCTGTGAGATTACTATAAACTGGGATTTGGGGCTGGTTGAAAGTAACTGTCTCAATTGCTTTGGCAAAGGGTTTCTGGGCATGGGCTACCAACTGGGTGTGAAAAGCTGCGGAAACACCAAGCAAGATGGTAGAGAAGCCTTGCGTTTTCAGAGTCTCTTCTATTTTGGCAATTTCAGCTTTTGTCCCTGCTAACACCACCTGTTGATGAGAATTGAAGTTTGCAATGCTGACTTGAGGATAATTTTTAATCAGTGCTGTAATCTGATCCACATCCCCTTTCACCGCTAACATACTTCCGGCTTCAAATTGGGGATCTTTAGGTGCAGCCATCGCTTGACCCCTAGACTTGACTAAGAAACAGTAATCTGATTCGCTCAAAACCCCAGATGCCCACAATGCTGTCAATTCCCCAAAGCTATGTCCAGCAACAAAATCAGGCTTCAATCCTGCTTGCTGTAATATCTTGTACAAACCTGCACTAAAAGCCCCAATCGCTGGCTGTGCATATTCCGTTAGCTGTAATCTTTCTAACTGGGCAGCTTTTTGAGCCGGATCAAATACAGGCGCAGGGAAAACGACTTCTGAAATGGGTTGCGAACCATCTTGAGATAAGAAATTATCCATCTGACCATAGGTTTGGCGCAGACAAGGGAAGTTAATCGCTAGTTCCCTACCCATTTCTAAGTATTGCGAACCTTGTCCAGAAAATAGTGCGACTATTTTCCCTATAGACACCCCAGTTTTGCGGTAGTAAATTCCTTGGGGATGCTCCCAGGACTCCCCCTGGGGTTTCTTTTTCATTAAGTCAATCGCTATTTCTAACAATTCCCCAGCCTGTGTGAGAGAATCGGCAACAAACCCCACTCTGGCATTTGCTACCGGAATTTCTCCAGATTGAGACGCTGCAATCAGTTCTCGATAATGCCTTTCTCCAGCATCAGATTGCAATTGATTGCGGATGTCGTGACAGCGTGACAACAACTGCTCAGGTGTAGATGCAAATAGAAGTATGGACTGGGCAGTTTGATGTAAACGATAGGGTTGCTGATGTTCCTGTTTGTATTCTTCTAAGACGACATGATAATTTGTCCCACCAAAGCCAAAGGAACTGACTCCGGCTCGTCTTGGCTGGTTATCGTGGCTCATCCAAGGTCTAGTTTCTGTATTTAAATAAAATGCGGAATTATCAATGTCAAGTTTAGAATGGGGTTTGGTGACGTTAATTGTCGGTGGTAAGACTTTATGGTGTAGTGCCAATACTGTTTTAATCAAACTCGCCGCACCCGCAGCCGCTTTTGTATGTCCAATCTGGGATTTAACGCTTCCCAGGGCAATAGATTGTTTTTTGGAATTATTTTCGCCGAAAAATTCTTTAATTGAGGCGAATTCAGTGGGATCGCCTACCATTGTACCTGTACCGTGTGCTTCCATCAAACCTACACTGGCAGGTGAAAATCCTGCATCTTCATAAGCACGGCGTAAGGCTTTGATTTGCCCTGCTGAACTGGGTGCATAGATGCTTTTATAGCGACCATCGCTAGAAGTGCCAATACCTTTGATAACTGCATAGATGCGGTCATTGTCTCGCTGGGCATCTTCTAGACGTTTCAACACTAACATTCCGACACCTTCACCCAACATCATCCCATTTGATTCAGCATCGAAGGGTTTAACATTCTCTCCGGGAGAAACAGCAGGAGTTTTGCTGAAACCTACATAGGCCATGATTGAGTTGTCGGTGTCAACGCCGCCAGTAATCATCATATCGGCTCGACCTTCAACTAGCTCACTAATTGCTACTTTCATCGCACCTAAAGAACTAGCACAGGCCGCATCAACTACACAGTTCATTCCCCCCAAATCGAGGCGGTTGGCAATTCGTCCAGCTACCACATTGGCTAGCATTCCCGGAAAGGCGTTCTCGTCCCACTGCACATATGCAGATTTGATTTTCTCGATGATTGTTTGGGTCTCTTCATCGGATAAGCCACTACTTTTGAGGGCTTTTTCCCAAACTGGGTACTGCAATCTTGTACCTAGGGGAACTGCCAATTGTCTACCTATGGCTACACCTAATACTACCCCAGTGCGATCGCGCAGTCCATCGTAGATATCGCGATGAAATTGGCGTGATTCACCATAACCAGCATCTTCCATTGCCGCTTTCGCCACCACTAAACCCAGCAACTGTGAAATATCTGTGACTTCTAGAATGTTAGGAGGTAATCCAAATTCCATTGGATTAAAATCAATATCTGGAATAAAACCGCCACGTTTGCAGTAAGTTTTGTCAGGTGTTCTAGGGTTAGGATCATAGTAATCCTCTATGCTCCAACGTGAAGGAGGCACATCAGTAATACAATCTACTTTATGAATTATCTTTTCCCAATATTCCTGCAAATTTTTCGATTCGGGGAAGATAGAAGCCATCCCAATAATCGCAATATTGGTTTGTGGACGTGGGAACGCCACATCGTTCTGTGGACGTTGCATATTTGTATTGTTAGTTAGAGGGGTTTTGTTAACCATAGTTTTTTTCACTTGTATCAGCTTGAGCAAAGCCTTTTCACAATTGCTCACTTCATCTTGCAATTGTGTCAAGCCAGCTTCGATTCTAGAAGCAGACATGATTTAATCTTTGGTGTTCGTGAAATTTTAGATTGCTTGAGAACTTGATCCCCTCTATTTATGAGGTAAATGAGTATTAGAGGTTAGGGAAAATACTGCTTTTGCCAAACAAATTAATTGCTGCTATATGAGTTAATAAAAGGCTTGAGCATGAGTAATCTTTATAGCCAATTTATCCTACTCTCTTTTATCCTATTCACTTGACAATTGCACTTATTTTAAATTGATTATTTTAGTATGGCAATTGATATGCAATTTATGTGCAACCGTATAGATTTTACTAGCAGAAATAATGTTTGTACGATTTTAGCTAGTACCGTGACAGAACAGTCAAAAGCATATAATTTATGGCATCTACACTGGTTTTGATGCTGATTTTTTCCACCATGACCAAAATTTACGTTTTCAATTGGTTTTTTACTGGGTTTAATTTAGTACATGAATGAGGATCTACAGGATTAATTTCTGAATCATGTTTGTTCTTGTTTTTCGCAATTATTGCCTGATACTCAGCAGTTGCTAATAGCTGCTGCTCAAGTTCACTCACACTAATCCCTAGCTCTGAGGCTTTTTTGGCTTTCCACTTTTCCAACTCCAAATCATGTTGATTAAGCCATATATGTAACGCAAGGCGAGCCATCTCAGCTTTGCGAACAGTTTGGCGTTCTGCATGAAAAATTAGCCTTTGGTGATCAAAGCTTGTTAATGAAAGCATAAATCTCTTTAGTTTCATTATCTCTAGATTCATAGGGCGATTATTGTCACCCAATACTAAAAGTCTTATTTACTAATAACTTAATTTAGGGAATTATTCCACAAAAAGTGCATATAAGTTGCATATGTGATGCCAGATATATTCTTGTTGATCAGGATTATTATGCGAAGGAAATATTAAATTAAGTAGAATTCCAGGGGAATTTTGTATTAATTATTTGACTAAATGAATATTGGCATTTTATGTTACCAATATTTTGTGAGTTTAAAAAATTACTTTTGTTAAAAACAATTATGATCATATTTGACAACTATGTCCCAATTCATTTAATATTTAAGTATCATTCATGACAACAAATATGTTTAATTTATTGCAGATTATTCAATTCAGTCTATATAGAGATGAATATTCTCAGAATTAATTGTAAATAGCACATTTTTCATCTATCTAAAGGTTGAATATGAATCGCATAAAAGAAAAATGCCTAAATATAAGAATCAAAAGATATAGAACAAGACAAATTTTAGTTTAAAATTATACTAAATAAAATTCTCTGGCTAGGGTAATTTATTTAGTCATTTTAATTAACTACCTTATAGGCACTATGGTTAAAGGTATTGACTGTTCAGTATCAATTCTGTTGCATATGAGTTGTAATTGAATATCAATCAGTTTATTGTTGATGCCAAAGAAGCATTCATTGTTTGAGAAAGTATAAAACCAAGAAAAATAATGATTCAATTCACTCTTGAGCAAAGGCTTAATCCTGATGAATTGCTATATGCAAATTAATCCGAAAGTGATGATTTTTAAATTAAAAGCCTGATTATGGTAAATAAACAAAAACAGTCAAGTCTCAAACCGCTAGGTGCGTGGACAATAGTTTTGATGCTTGTAATGGCAATAGTTCCGGGGCTAATTTCTCTCTATACTATTTCACGCTCTCAGTTGAAATCTCGATTGCAAGTTCCAGATGAGCCAAAAACTTATGCTAGAATCTCTGCGATTGCGGCTTTAGGAAGATTAGAGCCTCAAGGAGAAGTTATTCGGCTGTCAGCTGCAGACTCCCAAGGAGGTGCGCGAGTTGCACAAGTTCTAGTCAAAAAAGGAGCATGGGTACGTCAGGGACAAGTGGTTGCCATTCTTGACAGTTATAATACGCGTCTAGCAGCCTTAGAAACAGCCCAAAAGCAAGTCTCGGTAGCTCAAGCTAGTCTCAATCAAGTAAAAGCAGGTGCAAAAGCTGGAGACATCTCTGCACAAGAAGCAACTATAGCTCGCTTAGAAGCAGAGTTGCGGGGAGAAGTATCTGCACAGGAAGCAACCATAGCTCGCCTACAGGCAGAATTGCGTAATGCTAAAAGTGAAAATCAACGGTATCAGCAGCTATATAAAGAAGGTGCAATATCAGCATCGGACTCTGATACTAGACGTTTACGAGTCGATACAGTGCAACAACAGCTCAATGAGGCGATCGCTTCTCTGAATCGAACTGTAGAAACTCTGCAAAAGCAATTACACGAGGCTTACGCCAGGCTGAATAGTATTACTGAAATCCGTCCTACTGATGTGCAAGCAGCGCAAACTGATATTGACACCGCAATAGCCTCAGTTAAACAGGCTCAGGCAAATCTAGATTTAAGCGTTGTTCGCTCTCCTATCAATGGCCAAGTATTAAAAGTTCATACAAGAGCAGGAGAAATTATTGGCAATTTAGGCATAGCTGACTTAGGCCATACAAAGCAAATGTATGTAGTAGCAGAAGTCTATGAAACTGATATTCAAAAGGTGCAGCTAGGCCAGTCAGCTATTATTACTAGCAATGCTTTTGCAGGAGAATTAAGGGGAACAGTCAAAGAAATTGGTTTGCAAGTTGGTCAACAAAATATTTTCAATAACAATCCTGGAGCAGATAGAGATAACAAAGTTATTGATGTGAGAATTCGGATTGATAGCGTAGCAGATAATCAGAAAGTTTCTACCCTTACTGACTTACAAGTTGAGGTACTTATTCAGATTTAACACTTTCTTAACTGTAAAAATTTTCCTTCTTTTTAAGGTGTTCTACCAAGCATTCTCATTTTGACTAATTGAGGTTTTAAACATGATTCTCAACATCCCTCTAGCTTGGTTACAACTAGCACGACAAAAAGTCCGCTTTCTTGTGGCATTAGCTGGAATTTCTTTTGTAGTAGTTCTGATGTTTATGCAAATTGGATTTCAAGATGCTCTCTATGAAAGTGCTACACAAGTACATAATAACCTCCAAGCTGATTTAGTTTTAATTAGCGCACAATATAAATCATTGACATCTAATCAAAGCTTTCCTCGCTGGCGTTTATACCAGGCACTAAGTGTTGGCAACGTAGAATCTGTTAGCCCTTTATATTTACAATTTGCTAAATTAAAAAATCCTATTGACGGACTGAAGTTTCCCATATATGTGCTGGGATTTGATCCTGTAAAATCAATTTTCCAATTACCAGAAATTCAAGATAACTTAAGATTACTACAACTTCCTAACGTAGTTTTTTTTGACAAAGCCTCTCGGCCAGAATTTGGACCCATTTCTCAAGAATATTTACAAGGAAATAATGTGAGAGTTGAGATATTTAACTATAATAAATTAATTGGATACAAAGTAAAAATAGGGGGCTTATTTAGCCTGGGTCCTTCCTTTGGAGTTGATGGTAATTTAATTGTTAGCTCTTCAACTTTTCTGCGTATATTCCAAGATCGTTCGGCACAAAATATAGATATAGGCTTAATTAATCTCCAGCCTGGTACTAATCCCCAAGAGATTTTGCGCCAGCTATCAGCTAGACTACCCAAAGATGTAAAAGTTATTACCCGCAAAGAATTTGTTGCATTAGAAAAAAGCTATTGGACTCTGAGAACACCTATTGGATTTGTGTTTAATCTCATGGTAGGTATGTCGTTTATTGTGGGCATAATTGTTGTTTATCAAATACTTTATAGTAATATTTCTAATCACTTGGCTGAGTATGCAACACTAAAAGCAATGGGTTTTAAAAACAAGTATTTATTAAATGTAGTTTTTCAACAAGCTATAATTTTAGCAACCCTAGGTTATATTCCGGGGATTTTGATATCTATAATTTTGTATGATATTGCCAAGGATGCGACGAAATTACCAGTCATCATGAGTGTAACTAAGGCAATTTTAATATTCAGCTTTGCCCTTGTCATGTGTTTATTTTCTGGATTCCTATCTACTAATAAATTACGTAATGTCGATCCAGCAGATATTTTTTGATTCAGAATATATGAAATATGCTTGATAACGTCACGAAAGAAGACTACATTATTAACATACAAAGTCTTAATCATTTCTTTGGCAGCAAAACATTAAAAAGCCAAATACTGTTTGATATTAATCTCTCAATTCGCTCTAGTGAAATTGTGATTATGACTGGGCCATCTGGGTCTGGTAAAACAACTTTGCTAACTTTGATAGGTGGTTTACGGTCTGTTCAAGAGGGAAGTCTTAAGTTTTTAGGACAAGAACTTAAGGAAGTAAGTAATGAAGAATTAGTCCAAATACGCCGCCATATTGGATATATTTTTCAGGCACACAATCTACTAGATTTTTTAACAGTTAGACAAAATGTCCAAATGTCACTGGAATTACACAAAAATATTTCTAACAGTGAAGCCCGTAGCCAATCAGAAGCTATGCTGAATGCTGTTAAATTAGGCAATAAAGTTGATTACTATCCATCTGATCTCTCTGGTGGTCAAAAACAACGGGTGGCGATCGCACGCGCCTTAGTAAGTCACCCCAAGTTAGTTTTAGCCGATGAACCTACGGCGGCTTTAGATAGCAAAACAGGCAGAGATGTTGTCACGCTGATGCAAAAATTAGCCTATGAACAAAATTGCTCTATCTTAATGGTGACTCATGATAACAGAATTTTAGATATTGCAGACCGCATAATTCACATGGAAGACGGACGACTGATGCAACAAGTTTCTTGATGCTGATGTTTTGTCACAATCAAGGAAACGCGATCGGCCTAACTATAACTAAGCAAATTTCTCTCTGTGTTCTCCGTGCCTCTGTGGTTAAATAAAGAAGCTTAAAACCACGCAGACGCAGAGAAATATATGCCCAAGGTACAACTAAACGGGATTGATTTGTTCTACGAAATCAAAGGTACAGGAGAACCTTTACTGTTAATTTCTGGTTTTTTGTGTGATCATTCCTACTGGTCGCTACTCATGCCATATTTTACTCCCCACTATCAAATCATTCGTTTAGATAACCGAGGTATGGGGCGGAGTTCTGCACCAGATACTCCCTACAGTATTCAAGAAATGGCTCATGATACGGCTGCATTACTTGATTATCTTGGGATTGATCAAGTACACATTGCAGGTCATTCTATGGGTGGACAAATTGCCCAAGAACTAGCATTAATATATCCCCAAAAAATTAAAAATTTGATACTACTATCTTCTCTAGCCAAGGGTGACGAGCGATTTAATAGCATCATTGACACCTGGGGGGAACTTCCTCAAAAGATAGACATGAGGCTTTATCAAAGAGTTATATTACCCTGGATTTTTAGCGAGAATTTTTACTCAATTGCAGACATGATAGAACAGCTAATTGAATGGGCTGTACATTACCCCTTTTCACCCCAAATTCATAGCATTTATCACCATAGTCGGGCTATCCTGGGTTGTGACACCACAAATCGTCTACAAAATATTCTCTGTCCTACCTTGGTGTTATCAGGTAAACAAGATATTCTCACCCCAGTCAAATTTTCTGAACAACTAGCAGCAGGTATTCTGGGTGCTAAATTGTCAGTTATTGATGGTGGTCATGGTTTTATTATTGAGTCACCAGAGATCGTGGGTAGAGCGATGCTAGATTTTCTAGCACAGTTACATTAATTCCATATCTGGAATAAAGTTAGCCCTTTCAAGGTGACTCGCTATATCTGTACTTTCTTCTCTGCGCTCTCCGTGACTCTGTAATTAAACAGTAATTAATATAACTATTGTAACACTTAGAGTATAAGGAGGTGCATATTAACTAAATAGTAAATATTTGTAATATTTAAGATTTTCTTTAGATTTGATAGCTTAAGATTTTCTTTAGATTTTCAATAACATTTTTATGATTTCACAATAAAGGGAGCGATTGTCATGCAGGTCTGCCCTATCAATTCCAAAATATTACGTCAAATTTGGTCTGTGGTTGAACAAACCCAGAGTAGCACTCTTTTAAGACTTAGCGATCCTGATTTGGTCAGCCAACTGTTGACGCAGCTTGATAGAGAACAAGCACTCAGCAGTGAAGAACTTAATTCTGTGAACACTTATCTGTTTTCTAGAACTAATCTGATCCGTGATTTAGCGATCGCAAGACTAGCATGATCTGACAAAATCAAATAGATGGTGTGCCATTTGTAATTTAGAACAGGGTGTAATTCTGACTTGCTGCCCTTGACTATCTAAAAATATTGCTTGGTTATTATTGCTACCAAAACCACTATCAGGTTGATCAATAGGATTGGCGACAATTGCATCTAGTTTTTTGCTCCGCAGTTTTTCCATTGCTGGTGTAACAATATCGCCAGTTTGGGCGGCAAAGCCAATTAAAAACTGATGGGGTTGTTTGAGTTGAGCTAACTGGGCGACGATATCAGGGACAGGTGCTAAAGGTAAAGCTTGGGGGAGCGATCGCTTGGGTAATTTCTCTGAGCTATAATCTTTGGGCTTGACATCAGCTACCGCCGCAGACATGACAATGACATCTGCATTGGGTAAATATTCCAGCATCACCTGCTGCATTTCTTCAGCAGTAATCACAGGAATTGCTTGCACTCCCAAGGGTACATCCCACGTAGCTACGCCATGTACTAATGTTATTTTTGCCCCTCGGTGCAGGGCGGCTTGTGCTAGAGCTAGTCCCATTTTACCAGTTGAAGGATTACCAATAAACCGCACAGGATCAAGATATTCTCGTGTACTGCCAGCACTAATTAAAACTTGCTTCCCAACTAAATCACGCTTACCCTTAGTATGTAGCAGCGAATGAATATAAGTCACAATTGCCGGAGGTTCTGCCATTCTACCAGCACCGATGCGATCGCACGCCAATAATCCCGATGCTGTACTCATGCCGTGATATCTGCTATCTTCTAGTAACTGCTGCCAATTACGCTGCACCGTTAACTGTTCCCACATATCAGTATTCATTGCCGGTGCTAACAAGACTGGACAAGTGGAAGCTAACACAGTATTAGTCAGTAAATTATCTGCCATACCATAAGTTAACTTAGCCAATGTATTAGCCGTCAGAGGAGCAATAACTAACAAATCTGCCCACTCCCCCAACTCAATATGCAACGGACGAGAGTGAGTTGGTTGCCAGAAATCATTATCTGTATAGGCTTGGTGGCGGGAAAGGGTAGATAAAGTTAGAGGTGTAATAAATTCCTGTGCTGAACGGGTGAGGATAACTCGAACTTCTACCCCTGCTTTAAACAACGTCGAAACCACCTCACAAACTTTATAAGCAGCAATACCACCACCTACACCAATTAAAACTCTGGGTTGGCGGTTTTCAGTTTGGGGTTGAGAATTAGCCATAGCAAAAAGTTAGGAGTGATAGTTTAATATGAAGCCGCAGAAAGTGAGGATCACAATCTGCGGCGGTACTATGTATTTATGGGAATACAGGTTTGAGTTTTTGTCTCGTGCTGTACTAGTCTAATTGTGAATTTTCTCTATCAAAATGGATTGCCAACAATTGAGAATTGCTGTAGATTAGACTTAACTCAAACACTTATGCCTCATCGTAGGGTTCTAAATCTAAGAGATGGATGTAGGGTTCTACTAATTCAGGACGCTGAAACGCGATCGCTCGCAGTAGATGCCAGTCATTCAAACCCTCAAAAGCATTGCTGTAATTATCCATTTCTAGACGATTAGCCAATTCCTCCACCTCTGCGGCGGTCATAGCAGCGATTTCTTTCTTAGAAATGCTCAGAGTTGTCATAATGCTCGCCCCTCCCTTATGCAGCATTCGCACCCAGCACGGGTCAAGTAGCACGAATATAGTGCCACCCAATCTATATTACTCACTAGATGGCATGGATTTTCTAAAATTTTTCAGGATTTATACCATATTTTGTCAAAGATTTGTAACCCTGACTAAACAATTGTCTTGATCATGAAATTCCGTGCCACATCTAACATTTGCAAATTAATTTCATGCCCTGTGTCAAACTCATGATATTCGGCTACAACCCCCAAGGATGCTACAGTTTCCCTAGCCTTGACAGCCGCCTGTAATGGTACAACCTCATCACGCCTGCCGTGCATAATTAAAATTGGTGGTAAATTATGATTTGTTGCGATCGCATCAGGATGTAAATACCCACTCATCACAACTAAGCCGGCTAAAGGCAATTTAGAGCCGACATCTAATGTCATTGCTCCCCCTTGCGAAAATCCACTCAAAACAGTCCGTGATAAAGGTACGCCTGTACTAGCCTCTAAAGACAGCAAAAAATCTGTCAATATTTGCCGACTTTCAACTAATCCTTGATACATATTCTCCACACTCAAGTCATACCATGCTCTACCAAGAGGAGAATGAGGAAAAGGAAAAGGTGCATTAGGAAGTACAAACTGATACTGAGGTAAATTAATATGGGGTACTAAAGATGACACATCCTCAGCGTTAGCTCCCCAACCATGCAATGTCACAACTAAGCCGGCGGGTGTTTGCGAATTAGCAGGGGGAACGGTAATGTATTGCAAAGACAGAGGCTTACTCCTGAATTTATAACTCTTCTATAGTAATCCGCTTTGATTTTTAAACTTACTTGTGTGGTGCGGGAAGCGCAGCGCAAGCGCGATAGGTAAGGAGGGGAGAATAGGGAGTGGGGTTTATTTGCCTATTCCCTATTCCTCAGAAGTTTGTTAAATTCCACTCACCCTACTGTATTGGCTACTTGTTTGTTGCTTGGTCTAACCAAGCTTCTAAATCAGCAATTGACGAAAAATCCAAAAATGCTTCTCCTAATATCTCTAATTGTTCAGTAGATAATTCCCGAATTTGTGCAATAATTGAACTGTCAATTGCACCAAAACGCCGATTTAGCAGGCGATAAAAAAACTTAAATTCAGCACTTTGTACAATATCTTGATAAATAACAGATTCTTGCATAATATCCTCCTGTAAAAATTGACGAATTAAGTTTTTTCCAAATCTCAAACCAGCCAAAATTTCAGTACACCCAGCGATATTCTGTTTTTCAACTCTATCTTGAATTTTAGCTATTTTTTCGGCAATCTGTGCTAATAAGCTTGGAGGTGAATCCGTCTGAGCTAGGGACGCTAGAGGCAAAAGAGCGGGATTTTCTAGAAATAAGGCTGAATCCTGTTCCCATAAACGGACAACACGGTAGCGGTGAATGGTTACTTCATCTGTATATTCTTCAGTAAAATTTCATTATCTGTTTCTTGTAAGAAAATTACCACTTGTGTTACTGATGTACGATATTGTCGTTTCAATCTCACATAGTAATCTAGTATCCGAAGTGGAACTGGTGGATTAGATTTAGTCAGAGTTTGAAATTCTATATGGATGATGCGGCTTTCTGTTTGGAGAAATATCACTGAATCTGCACGAATTGGCTCAATAGAAAGTTCAGTTTTCAGCACTTTAACTTTTTTTGGTTCATTTGAGAGTAACCATTTAGCAAATTCTAGTGGATATTGTTCTGCCAAATATTTCCCAACATTATCGAAACTCAAAATTTTTCTTCCTTTTCATATTTGGTTGTGCTTTCTTCCCTGATTAGGTGACTTGAAAATACTATTTAGAGCAATATCTATGCCCATTTTTCTCTCTTATGGTGTAAGCAGTTCATAAGGGTTACTGAACGCTATTATCCCACATGGTCTTGAAGTGAACCCTGGGTTATGTAAAAATTGGGGTCTTTCGCATCTGAGGAATTGAGACATGGCGCGTCTAGCACTGCTGAGTGTATCTAACAAAACTGGTTTAATTGATCTAGCCCGTAGTTTGGTGGAAGAATTTGCATTTGACTTAATCAGCAGTGGGGGAACAGCGAAAGCCCTCAAAGATGCGGGAATACCAGTTACCAAGGTTTCTGATTACACAGGTTCACCAGAAATTTTAGGTGGGCGAGTCAAAACGTTACATCCCCGCATTCATGGCGGGATTTTGGCGCGGCGGGATGTGGCTAGTGATGTCACAGATTTGGAAAATAACCAAATTCGCCCGATTGATTTGGTGGTGGTGAATCTTTACCCCTTTGAATCCACGATCGCTAAACCAGGGGTAACATTAGCAGAAGCTGTGGAAAATATTGATATTGGTGGCCCGGCGATGTTACGGGCATCATCAAAAAACTTTGCTCATCTCACAGTATTATGTGATCCAGCGCAGTATGACGAATATTTGCAGGAATTGCGGCAAAATAACGGCGAAGCATCCCTAGAGTTTCGCCAGAAGGCGGCTTTAAAAGGATTTTTGCATACTGGTAGTTATGATCAAGCGATCGCATCTTACCTCTCTCAACAATCTTCAGAATCCCTTCCCCAACAGCACACCCTAAGCGGGACACAATTACAATCTCTGCGTTACGGTGAAAACCCCCATCAACCTGCGGCTTGGTATCAAAGCGGGACTACTCCCAGTGGATGGGCTGCGGCTACGAAATTGCAAGGTAAAGAACTCAGTTACAATAACTTGGTAGACTTAGAAGCCGCCCGGCGCATTATTACTGAATTTCCAGATACACCAGCCGCTACAATTATCAAACATACCAATCCCTGCGGTACAGCGTTAGGAAACACCATTGTTGAAGCCTATCAAAAAGCTTTCAATGCTGATTCTATCTCTGCGTTTGGTGGGATTGTCGCCCTCAACCGTCCCATAGATGCAGCCACCGCCAGTGAATTAACTAAGACATTTTTAGAATGTGTAGTTGCACCTGATTGTGATGCAGAAGCTCAAAAAATTCTGTCTAAAAAATCGAATGTGCGGGTTTTGACTTTAGCAGATTTGAGTAGTGGGGCTAAAACTCTAGTCAAACAAATTGCAGGTGGTTTCTTAGTCCAAGCTGCCGATGATATCATTGCAGATTCTAGTAAATGGCAAGTTGTCACAGAACGCCAACCCACGCCCGACGAGTTAGCCGAAATGCTGTTTGCTTGGAAGATTTGCAAACACGTTAAATCTAATGCCATTGTACTCACAAGCGATCGTACTACTCTAGGTGTCGGTGCTGGGCAAATGAACCGCGTTGGTTCAACTAAAATCGCCCTAGAACAAGCTGGAGACAAAGCCCAAGGTGCAACTCTCGCCAGTGACGGATTTTTCCCCTTCGATGATTCCGTCAGAACCGCCGCCGCCAGAGGTATCACCGCGATTGTGCAACCAGGGGGAAGCTTACGAGACCAAGATTCCATCAAAGCCGCTAACGAACTGGGTTTAGTCATGGTGCTGACTGGTACACGTCACTTTTTACACTAATAGCAGTGATCACTGTTTACTGTTCACTGATTTAACTCCCCTATCCCCTGTCACCTGTCCCCTGTCACCTATCCAGTTTACAAAGTGTCACTGATAACACTAGCTTTTATTTCAATGCGGTGTTACTCTCTAGGAGTGTGAGGAGCAAGTTGAAAATTTAAGAGTGCTTGGAGTGGAAACACGGTAACACGTCCAGGCACTTTTTTAATATTTATTTGAACTAAAAATATTTCTTAGTCTTCATAAAGTGCTTGCTAGATTTTAGGCGATCGCTTCGATTTTGGTAGTGTTCAGAGAGTTTTTTTGCATTGGTTTTGACTTTTAGCTCCCATATAGGACTTACGCACAAATTACGGAAAACAAACCACAGAGACGCAGAGAACACGGAAAAATAAGGGTTTGAGAGAGTTTTTGCGTAAGTCCTGCCATATTGTTAGTTGTGCCAGTAGCTTTATTGCAATTCTAGTGACAAAATTGGTAATAATGACACAACTAGCGATACTGTAAGCAATGCCAGAAGATGAATTTGAAAAGACTTCCACCAAACATTGAACTATAAATTATGACTCAAGCCTTACGGAAAAGAGTAACATTTGAAGATTTTGCAGCGTGGCGACCCGAAGGTGGAAGATACGAATTACATGATGGTGTGATTGTTGAAATGGCACAACCAGTGGGAGACCATGAAGATGTTGTTGGTTTTTTAGCACTAGAAATATCTGCTGATATCAAGCGTCTAAATTTACCTTATTACATTCCAAAAACTGTATTAGTCAAGGCACTTGAAAGTGAATCAGCATATTCACCAGATATATTAATAATCAATCGACCAAATTTAGTGAATGAGCCTTTATGGAAAAAGGCATCAACGGTATCTCAAGCTGCATCTATTCCACTGGTTATTGAAGTTGTTAGTAGTAATTGGCGGGATGATTACTACAAAAAATTAGCTGATTATGAAGCTATAGGCATTCCTGAATATTGGATTATAGATTATGCAGCTTGGGGTGCTAGAAAGTTTATTGGTAATCCTAAACTGCCTACTATATCGATTTATCAATTAATCGATGGTGAGTACCAAGTTACTCAATTTAGAGGTGATGCCCATATTGTCTCACCTACTTTCCCTGAATTGAATTTAACCGCCGAACAGATTTTTCAATCTGGAGGTCTACCAACATAGCCACAACCACACCGAATTGATTTTGAAGGCAATTTCAGGTTGCTAGAAAATAGAATCACATGGCTGCGAACATGATTTTTAAGATTAGTTTTGACTGGAATAAAAACTTCAATAGAATTCATCAAGAATAAGGCAAGACACGGACTGCTTTAAAAGTAAACTACACAAGCTTCTGCTCGATTTCGTCAAGCTGCTGATCTAATCTATTCTGTTCTGTTTTAGCTTCTTGGATTTGCGATTCTAATTTAAACTTGGTAGACGGATCATTTTCAATCAACAATGCTTTTTGTATCATAGCCAGTTTGTTGCTGACAATATCATATTGTTGCTGTAATGAATCCCGTTCTTGCTCTAATCTCCGACGTTGCCTATCTGTGATTCCAGTTTGACTAGTAGTTAGAGGTGTAGTATTTGCAACAGGATTACCGGAGGTTTTTGATTGGGAAATCTCCTCAACTACCCGGCGAATCCCTTGAGCCACATTCAAAAAAGCGTCATCTTGATCTGCCCATTTTGTCACAGGTTTTGCATTTTTGGGCAATGCTTGCAGTTTACTAAACGGCGCACCACTCCAGTCTGACGGTTTAAGAATAATGGGAATTACACGAGCCTCTCTTGCATCATGACGTTCCATCGCTCGCATCATTTCTTTGTCGTAGCAGTAATCTGAAGCCAAAAAGTTAGCACTCACCAACAGCAGAATAATGTCTGCAATGTCAAGATTATCATCAATCGCATTTGCCCATTCCCTACCCGCACTGATTTCTCTGTCATGCCAAGCCTCAATCACTCCCTGACGTTTCATCATGCTCAGATGAGTAGCTAATTCATCGCGCAACGCTTCATCTTTGTGGGAGTAAGAGAAAAATACTTTGACGGTATTAGACATAAATGCTGGTATAAATGACCTTGGAATTATTGTATATGAATATACAGATTAACCTTTTGAAATTAATAATCTGACAACGAGAAACTGTCCTTTAAGTATTAAATGTAGCATGGAAATAGATTGATAAATTTGTGTCTGCGCTATTATATCCGAGTATTTAGTACAAATAGACGCGATCGCAAGGTCTATTACTGATAACATATATAAATGTATATTTTATCAATTTGGAGGTTAAACAAAAGCTCTTGCCCTAAATAATAAATCCATTTCAATGATCTTGATTTGCCAATGACAAAGTATTCATTAGGGAATAATTTTGTGATGGGTCAGATGTTTGGGAAGGTATAGAGTCTTGCTAATTTTATGGATATCTCATCTGTAATTCTCAACATTCATCCAGTTAAAAAAGCCTAAACATAAGTTAAGTTGGCGCGATTAAAGCAAAGTATATGAAGACAAATAAATTAGGCTACAACCTCCTTCCCGCCCGTCTCCTGCCTTATCTATTTACGCCGACTTACTTAGCACTATATAAAGTCAACTAGAGAGGAAGACAAATGTCACATAACTCAGGGTTGTATATCATACTAGTCAGTGTTCACGGCTTAATTAGAGGACATAATCTAGAGTTAGGACGAGATGCTGACAACGGTGGACAAACAAAATATGTAGTCGAACTCGCCTCTACATTAGCTAAACACCCCGACGTAGAAAGAGTTGACCTAGTAACTCGGTTGGTGCAAGACCCCAAAGTAAGTTCTGACTATGCCCAACCAGTAGAAATTCTCTCCGATAAAGCCCAAATCATTCGCCTAGCCTGCGGCCCCCGCCGTTACCTCCGCAAAGAAGTCCTCTGGCCTTATTTAGATACCTTTGCAGATGAATTGCTCAGACACATTCGCAAAGTCGGCAAAATACCTAACGTAATTCATACACACTACGCAGATGCAGGCTACGTAGGTAGTCGAGTTGCAGGTTGGTTAGGTACACCCCTAGTGCATACAGGTCACTCTCTGGGACGGGTGAAACTGCAACGATTACTAGAACATGGCACTAAACCAGAAAGCATCGAGGAAAACTATCACATCAGTACCCGCATTGAAGCAGAGGAAATTACCCTCGGCGGTGCAGCTTTAGTCATCGCCAGTACCCATCAAGAAGTTGAAGAACAATACAGCGTTTATGACCGCTATCAACCACAAAGAATGGTGGTAATTCCTCCTGGTGTGGCGTTAGAACGTTTCTACCCAGTATCCGATCCTTGGCAGAATCCACCCATTTACCAAAAATTACAACGATTTCTGCAAGACCCCGACAAGCCGATGATTACGGCAATTTCCCGACCGGCTGTGCGTAAAAATGTAGCTACTCTGGTCAAAGCCTTTGGGGAAGATCCCGAACTGCGTAACTTAGCTAATTTGGTGATTGTGCTAGGAAACCGAGACGACATCACCACAATGGAATCAGGCCCCCGCCAAGTTTTGACGGAAATCTTCCAATTAATCGATCGCTATGATCTTTATGGTCATGTCGCCTATCCCAAACATCATACTTCCGACGACGTACCCGACTTATATCGGCTGACCGCCAAAACACGCGGCGTTTTTATCAATCCAGCCCTCACCGAACCCTTTGGGCTAACTCTCATTGAAGCTACAGCTTGTGGTGTACCCATCATCGCCACCTCAGACGGCGGCCCACGGGATATCATCGGAGCTTGTGAAAATGGGCTACTAGTTGATCCTTTGAATATTAAAGACATCCAGAATGCACTGCGAAGAAGTTTGACAGATGCCGAACAATGGCAACGCTGGTGTAATAATGGTTTAGTTAATGTCCGTAAACATTTCTCTTGGCAGAGTCACGTTGAGCAATATCTAGAAAAAGTGCGCCTATTCCCCCAACAAAAAGTACAATCTTTACTCAGTCCCCTTGTAGCATTTCCAGCCACTGAACACCCAGGCTGGAATATACCTGATACCAACCGCTTACCAACAGCCGATCGCTTTCTGGTGACAGAAATTGATAATACACTCCTAGGTGATCAAGAAGCCTTAGAAAAGTTGATTGGGCGCATCCGCAATGAAGGACAAACAACTGGTGTCTGCATTGCCACTGGTCGCACTCTCCAAAGTACCTTGAATATGCTAGAAGAATGGCGGTTTCCCATGCCAGATTTGCTGATCACTTCCACTGGTAGCGAAATCTACTATGGCCCGCAGATTGTCACAGATACAAGTTGGCAAAAACACATTAGCTACAATTGGCAACCAGAGGCTATTCGGGAAGCTATGAAAAATATCCCTGGATTAGAATTGCAATCAACAGAGGCTCAAACCAAGTTTAAAATCAGCTACTTTGTTGATCCCAGTATCTCGCCCAGCTACCGAGAAATTATCCGCCATTTGCGTCGTCAGCAACTCCCCGTTAAAGGGGTTTACAGTCATAGTATGTATCTTGATTTGTTGCCCATCCGCGCTTCTAAAGGAGATGCCCTACGTTATATTGCCTTAAAATGGGGCTTACCTGTGAAACGGTTCTTAGTCGCAGGGGCATCAGGCAATGATGAAACAATGTTAGCGGGTAATACTCTAGCGGTTGTGGTGGGTAATTACAGCAAAGAAATCCACAAATTGCGCGGCTATGCCCAGATTTACTTTGCTCAAGGTCATTATGCCTGGGGTATTTTGGAAGCACTAGATCATTATGACTTTTTCGGGAATCTGTCTCAAACTCAGCCGGAAATGGTATTAGTCTAATCATCTCTCTTAAGGTTGGTAATCGGTAATGGGTAATAAAACCAATTAGCCATTACCGATTACCAATCAATCTGTAATTTGGAGACTTGAAGACGTGATGAATAGCGTCTCTACAATATGGGTTTTGGGTATTGTCTCTACCTTACACCCCTACACCTCGCTTCGGTTAATAGACTTAACTGCAACTCAGTATGAGGATGAATTTTTGCTGGATGCTTTATTTGGACACCAAAAGTCAAGTAAGATGCACATTTGAAGCCTTGGCCGTATAAGCATCTAATTGTTGGCAAAACTAGCATGATTGATCAATGCCCCCCAAAGTTGACTGTATCTGGATTAACGCTGAGTATATTTTTCCTACTCAGTAACACAGATTTGCCAGTGATGAAAGCTCAAGCAGTTGAAGATACACCATTGCTAAATAATCCTCAAAATCATCTACCCAGCAACTTAAAATATGGGTTATCGGGTATTGAAAAAACTACCGTCACGGCAAAAGCCTCTTTCCTTCCGGTTGGGGATGAGCTAATTTTGTCACAGCAATTCCCACCGCCGCAGGATGTCCAACCACCTACATCTCCTACTTTGCCATCCCCCCAACCGCTACAGCCATTACCACCACCAGCCGAGTTACTCCAGCCTACTATCCCAGATACCCAACCTCAGCAACCAATACCAGAGAATATTCCTCAAACAATAACTGTAGAAAGGTTTGAAGTTTTAGGTAGCACTGTATTCAGCCCAGAAGAATTAGCCAAGGTGACTGCTGAGTTTACCAACAGGACAATCACTTTGGCAGAACTGTTTCAGGCTCGCTCGAAAATTACCGAACTGTACGTCAGTAAGGGTTACATCACTTCTGGTGCTTACATCCCACCCCAAACAATTAAATCTGGTGTAATTACAATTCAGGTGGTGGAAGGAAGATTAGAAGACATTCAGATTAGTGGAACACAACGACTCAATCCTAATTATGTGCGTAGCCGTTTAGCGATCGCCACCTCTCCCCCTTTAAATCGAGAAAAGTTATTAGAAGCATTACAACTGCTGCAACTCAATCCCTTAATTGCCAACTTGTCGGCAGATTTGTCAGCTGGGGCGACTCCGGGGACAAGTTTACTACAAATTAAAGTCAAGGAAGCTAGAACCTTTAATACTCAATTAGCCCTGGATAATGGCCGCTCGCCTAGTGTGGGTAGTTTTCGTCGCCGTATCCAAGTCAATGAAGCTAACTTACTGGGTTTAGGGGATGGTTTGAGTTTAGCCTATACTAATACCGATGGCAGCAATACCTTTGATACCAGCTATACATTACCCATCAATCCCCGCAACGGCACACTCAGCCTGAGTTTTGGGACTTCCGCTAGCAATGTAATTGAAGAACCTTTTAATATTCTCGATATTGAATCCTCTTCTCGCTACTATGAGTTGACACTCCGCCAACCTTTAATGCAAACTCCCACCCAAGAATTCGCATTGGGATTGACGGCTTCGCGGCGTGAAAGTGAAGCCACTTATATAGAAGGTGCAAGACTACCCTTTCCCTCCTTGGGTGCTGATGACGAGGGACGCACACGGATATCTGCGTTACGTTTTTTCCAAGAATGGACGACTCGCAATAGCCGCCAAGTGATTGCTTTGCGATCGCAATTTAATCTCGGTATAGGTGCGTTTGATGCCACTGTGAATAACGACGCTCCCGATAGTCGGTTTTTCTCTTGGCAGGGACAAGCACAATGGGCGCGGCTATTAGCACCAGATAGTTTGTTAATTGTGCGTGCTAATACGCAACTAGCATCACGAACACTGTTACCTATAGAACAGTTTGGTGTGGGTGGACTAGATAGTGTGCGGGGCTATCGCCAAGATTTTCTCCTGGCAGATAATGGTGCTTTTGCTGCGGCAGAAGTGCAAATACCGATTTTGCGTCTATCCCAATCTAGAGGTGTGTTGCAGGTTGTACCTTTTGCAGATTTTGGGGTGGCTTGGAATAATTCTCGCACTAATCCTGACCCTAATACTTTAGCATCGGTGGGCTTGGGCTTAAGGTGGTCACAGGGCGATCGCTTGAGGGCGCGTCTTGACTGGGGCATTCCTCTGGTATCTGTTGACTCCCAGAACGGAACTTGGCAAGAAAATGGGCTATATTTTTCTGTGGTTTATAATCATTTTTAATTCTTGCTTCTGTGGTTAGATACATTTTTAACCACAGAGGCACGGAGAACACAGAGAAGAAATTTTTCCAGATTAAAACCGGGTTTGATACTCAACTACAGCGCGACTATCATCTTCTAGGTTAGTGGAAGCACGCACCCGGATTTGATCGTTAATGCGGTAGTTAATCCCCCATTGGAAGGGGTCATTAGCCGTCAAAATCTTGATGCTAGAAATAGACAACTTAGTGGAAATATCAATGCCGGCTTCGGCTGCTAATTCTATAGATGAACTACTTTTACCTGCTTCTGGGTTATCAGAAATTACGGTGGGGAATATCCGCAGTTCACTTAAACCAAAAGCCCCACCGATTTGGCTGAAGGCTGACTGAAAGTTATTAAATACTGCTGAACCAGCGATGTTGATGATACCGAGGGTACTGTCACCTCCTTGGGGATTCACGAATCCACCACCTAATAAAGCCACAATTTCGTTTTCACTGCGGGATGGACTGCTTTTTAATTCTAGGGTTTCGTTGAGTCGGCTGGCGGGGCCTTTGACATTGGCTTCCACTCGTACAGACTCCAATGCAGCTAAACCGGTAGGATTCAGCCTATCCCCACTAAAGTCGCTGTTTTGGAGTACATCTAGGACTTTCGCAAATAGCTGTACATCTAAATCGGGGTCGCGGGGTTGGTTGGCTCTAAAGGTGGCGGTGTGTTTATAACCGCTAGCTAGTTTAAACTGGGTGGTGAATAAGTTCACCCCACCGTCTTTTAACTGGATTGTACCAACAGGGATGGGGTCGGCAAAAGTACCATTAACTATAAGGTTGCCTGTGGCGCGGAAGTTTAAAATTGGTTGACGGGTAATTTGAAGGTTTTTGCCTAATTCTAGTTCTAAATCATTAAACCGGGCGATTGCAGCCGCTCCATTAACTTCCTGTTTATCTTGCTTGTTCAGTTTTGTGAGTGATATGCCAGTATTACTATTATTCTGCTCGGTATCGGTAGACTCTGCTAACAATACCTGACCATCATATAAACTGATCTTACCGCCGATAGCTGGGGTTAAAGCTGAACCAGTAATCTGTAAGTTGCCACTCGCCCCTCCTTGATAGAGTCCTTTCAGGTTCATGGCTAACTGATCAAGGTTAACATTCAGGGGATTGTTAATCGGTAGTTCGTTGTTGAAAATCGGAATCTCCCCAGAGGCTTCTACTTTACCACGGCTAAATCTGCCTTGCAGACTTTCTACGAGAATGCGGTCAAA
The DNA here is from genome assembly GCF_963920945.1 of Anabaena sp. CCY 9402-a. Classification (NCBI taxonomy): domain Bacteria; kingdom Bacillati; phylum Cyanobacteriota; class Cyanophyceae; order Nostocales; family Nostocaceae; genus Anabaena; species Anabaena sp. CCY 9402-a. The sequence goes on along the minus strand of NZ_CAWUDL010000028.1, from coordinate 9,200 downwards.
ATCAAACTGCACTCTACCTGTAACACCTCTCAACTTTTGTGGTAAAGCCTGAGCCGAAACTGTGGCATCTTGGATAGTAGCAACGCCATTTAATATGGGCTTTTGTCGAGTTCCTCGTACTGTTAAGTCTATTTCCCCCTGACCTTTTTCAAAGGCGATTTGGTTGGTTAACAGGTTTAATATTCCTAATCCCTCATTTTGCACCTTGATATCCAAGCTGATTTGGTCATTGTCTGGTGCTACAGTCGCAAATGGCAACTGATAAGGAATACTGCCATTAATATTGACGGGTTGTGGCCCAGCCACGGATAAGGTACTACCAAAGTTCAAGCGTCCATTAGCATAGCTAAAACTGGCGTTGGCTGATTCTATTGCTTTCTGGTTGAGTGTACCTTCGGTAATTTGCCATTCTCCTCTGGCTTGAGGGTTGGCAACACTACCTGCCAAGGCTGCTGTACCGCTAAGATTACCTGTAATGCCTACGGGTAGGTTAACAAAGTTATTCAATACCTGTAATGGGAAGTTACTGACTCGCAATTGACCAGATTGGTCTGCACCGCCAATGTTTCCGGCAAAAGCTACCAGACTATTTTCTGATTCAATGCGTAAAGGTCGCACTTGCAAAACGCCATTTTCAAAGCTACCTTGAGCAATGATTTGGTCAGCACGATAAAAACGGTTTTCTTCTGTTTCTTTACCCCAAGTAAAGTTCTGCCCGTTTAAATTAAACTGTACTGATAAGCCTTTGGGGGTGGCAGTATCTAGGGCAACTTCTCCGTTAAAAGTTCCTTGTAAGTCTGCTAACTCAGGTATTGGTGAAGCATTACGCTGTTCTTCTTGTCCAGTTCTTAAAGCATCTATTTCATAAAAGCGTTTGATCTGGTCAAGTAACGGGCGATTCGGTAAACCTTGGGCGTAGGTAGTTAAGTCCTCGGCTGTGCCATAGTTAACTGCTGAACCATTGTTTTGGAAATCTTGGAGTTCAAAAATTTGGGCTACTGTAAGTACGTCTTGGATATTTCCTTGACTGACGTTGAGTTTACCTTGCACTCTTGGCCCTTTGGGGGTTTGAGCAAAATTACCAGCTAGGGCGTAGCGACTGTCACCTTTGATAAATTCACTGCTAGTAATGCTGACTGTATCATCACTGTAACGGAACTGAGTGGTGATGCGATCGCCTTTAATCCGGCCGATTTCGGGATTCGCGATCGCTAAATTAGCTGTAGTTGCAAATGTGCTTTGATTAAATTGTACGTCGCCCGTTAATAATCCCGTGACTTTCCCCCCACCCAAACGGAGACTTGGCGGCGGTGACACATTCAAAATTTGTAAGGGGAAGCTGGCAACTTTCACTGACCAATTATCCCCCTTAACTTGACCTTGGGCGATCGCTTGTTGCCACTGCACAAGGAAGGATTCGGGGCGATTATTGGCATTGAGATTTAAAGCAATGCGATCTCTATTTCCTCGCAAGTCTAAATTTAAACCTTTTCCTGACTGCACATTCCCAGTTAATAATGGTTCAAAGGCGATACCCTGCACCACAAAGTCTTTTAAGCCGATCTGCCCTACTACATTGGGCAATGGTAACTTCCCAGTCACGCGACCGTTAAAATCAACCTTTCCTGTCACCGCTACCTGATTGGGTAGAGTCACAGGTAACTGTTGCAGATCAAAATCTTGGGCTTGGACGTTGAGATTTAAAGCTGTAATTTCTGGGATACCTGGACTGGTGGCATTGGCTGCTATATCGCCACTGATATTTAAACCGGGGGCATTTGCTTGCTGAATTGTCAACTTCTCGCCATTCCAAGCCAGTCCGGCTGTAAGGGGGCGTTCAATTCCCGGTACGCCTTGGGATAACTGCACTTGTCCAGCCGCCTGCACATCAGCTAATCTCGCTGAACCCAAATTACCAGCTAATTGCAACTGTCCGCCAAATTGTCCCCGCAGTTGTTGATTAAACCGATTTAACTGCACACCAGTTGCCGCAACTGCTGTTTGATAGCGACCGTTAGCTAGTTGAATGTTGGAGAATACAACATTACCCCCTGCTACATTCAGTTGTGCTTCTCCCCTCGCTTGGATGCTTTGGGGACTCAAGGCATCTAATCCCCCACCTACATTCAATTGACCAGTTAAGTTACCTTGAAATTGTGGCGGAACAGTTGCCAAGCGTTGCACAGGGACATTATTCGCTTGGACTTGTGCCTGATAACGACCGTTAGCTAGTTGAATATTTGATGCTGTAATTGTGCCATTGCCGACATTAATTTTTGCTTGTCCATTGGCTTGGATGGTTTTGGGGCTGAAGGCATCCACTGCCCCAGCAACATTTAATTGCCCAGTTAAATCGCCTTGCAGGGGTACATTTGCCAAGCGTTGTACGGGGACATTATTAGCTTGGATTTGGGTTTGATAACGACCGTTAGCGAGTTGAATATTCGCGGCGGTAATTGTCCCATTGCCGACGTTAATTCTGGCTTGTCCACTGGCTTGGATGGTTTGGGGACTGAAAGATTCGACTGACCCAGCAACATCTAATTGACCAGTTAAATTACCTTGAATTGGGACAGCCGCCAAGCGTTGTACAGGAACGTTATTAGCTTGGACTTGGGTTTGATAGCGACCGTTAGCGAGTTGAATATTCGCTGCTGTGATTGTCCCGCCGTTAACCCGCAGCCTTGCTTCCCCATTACCCTGAAGAGTTTTGAGACTAAAATTTTCTCTGTTGCCGGCGATTTGGAATGTGCCGTCTAAGGGATTAGCTAAAGCTGGCGGAGAATTTTTGAGGATGCGTCCCAGGCGGACATTGTTAGCCACTAAACGGGCGGCGAAATTTTGGTCTTGTAATTGGATATTCGCGATCGCAATTCTACCACCACCAATTTGCACTCCCGCCCCATCGGCACGAATACTAGCAATTTGGAAAGGTTCAGCCGTCCCAGCCAAAATGAAGCGACCGTTTAATTCTACCCCTGCCAAAGAGACATTTTGCAGTTGATTTTGGTCAACAAAGGGTTGTAAGCTTACACCAACAGCTTGAGCCACCGCTTGCCAACGTTCATTAGCGAAAGTACCATTACCTCGCACTGTTCCACCAGCTACCCGCGCCACCACATTGCGGAAGTTATAGTTACGATTTGTACCAACTATCACTTCACCAGTCGTAGGATAAATTGCCCCTGGGGCAGCAAATTTGACCAATGTTTGGGCATTGGTAGGTGTACCAGTGACACTACCTGTAGCGGACACAGTACCAATTTTAAAAGCAAGATCAGGATTATAGAGTTTAGCGATCGCATCTCCCGGAACTTGCTTGGCTACAAAATTTAAATTTAATTGGGGATTTTCTCCAAGTTGGATGATACCGCCACCGTTAATTTCACCCCCTACCGTAGTTTCGCCTTGAATATCTTCCAGCTTAACTAAGGCATCCTTAGCATTAAACTCAAACTTACTACTAACGCGCTTAAAATTAATTTTATCAATGCGGGCAGTTTTAATAGTGGTGACAGTACCTGAAAGAATAGGGTTGGTAATATCCCCTACCACTTGCAATTTCCCTTGTAATTGTCCAGCTACGGGTACAGGCAGTTTTAACTTGAGTGTTTCTTGAGCATTGGCGACACTTACCCCATTGATGCGTCCAGCCAACTTATAGCCTTTATTACTGTCGATAATTCCTGCGGCGACTAGAGGAATTTTGCCATAATTGGCGGTCATATTCTCCAGTTTAATTTCCGTTCCCTGGAAATAGATACTACCTTGGCTATTAATGAATGGTTGTGGTGTTCGGGGAATTTGCAGCGTTACCCCTTCTAAGTCAGCACTACCATACAATAAAGGCTTCTGCTCTGGTGCTAGTTGGATTCGCAAATCACCATTGACTCGACCTGTTTGTAAATCCAGTGGTAATTTTACAAGACTAGTAACATTGGTAGCTAGTATTTTTTCGGCTTGAAGTTGCAGATTCGCGGCTAACGTCTTAGGACGCACATCCCCCGCAATAGAAATTTTACCCCCAGTAGCCGCCTGACCTTGGACTACAAATTTCACCAGTTGATTGTTTTCTAATAATTGAGCCGATCCCAACACTTGAGAAAAAGCTATAAGAGACGAAGGATTATCTACCTTGTCTATCTTGTCGCCTTCCCCTACCCCCTCAAGCTCTTTCTTCTGCGGTAAAAGTACCAAATTGCCATTACGGAAGCGTAGTGTATTTAAATCAGTTTTAATCGCTCCTGCTGCTCCCGGTGGTGCAAGGGTCGTAGTAATCCACAGTCCTTCGCTATCCTGTTCAATGTAAGCATCCGGGTTCACTAAGGTAACATCTAGTTTTAGCTGGCGATTAAAAATTAACAGCAATGGGTTAAAACCTACTTCCACAGCATCGACTTCCACCTTATCCGGATCTGTGGATGTGGCGGGGATGGCGGAAGCACCAAAACTAACTCCTGTGAGTGAGAATTGTGTAACTTTGCCCAATTTTACCGGACGGTTGAGTGTACTGGTGAGACTTTTTTCTGCTAACGGCGTTAATTCTTTTTGGACAAAAATCCACAATCGCCAAGCACCGCCGATTAAACCCAGCAGTAAAATACTCCCTAGGGCTATACCACTACGCTTTAGAACCAGTAACCATAAACGCTTGCGGTCAGTATTACGGGATTGATGATCTTGATCGGAAGATTTACTCATCTGGGTTCACTTCTTTTTTGCTGGATGTGGTAAGCACACTACTAGCACTATGGGCATATTACTATACCAAGATACAAACCAATCTCAGGTTTTGACATGAGGATGAACTCGTAATCATTATCGATTATTCACTAGTTTTGCTTATTTGCTCCCCTACACCCCTATACTCTTACACCCTTATGTCCCTACACTTGGGAAAAATTTGGATTAAAGTGAAAAATAATGCTGTGACTTTCACAGGTACACGGTCTAGAACTTTAATGAATAGATAGACATCAAAATATAAAGAAAGATGATTACGCCAATGCGGGTTTTTGTGTTGATTTTTAATGCTCACACGGAAAATGAGGGGATTCATACTGTGCGTGTGGGCGATCGCAATAAAATTTTCATGTTTGAGTCCCAAGACGATGCTCTTCGCTTTGCCCTGATGTTGGAAGCGCAAGATTTCCATACGCCTACTGTCGAAGCAATGGACGCAGAGGAAATTAAGGAGTTTTGCGAAAATGCTGACTATGAATGGGAAATTATCCCAGAAAACAGCTCTGATCCGAGTCACTTCATTCCTCCAGAAATCAATCTCGAAGAAACCGACTGGCAACCTGATGGGCAAACTGATGGACAATATGATCAGACTGGCGACGACAGCTTAGATTTTGACGATGTACCACCCGCAGAAGAAACAGAATTTTCTCCGACTGAACTAGAAAAAATTCGTCGCAAGTTAGAAGGATTGTTGTAGTTTAGTGCTGAGTGCTGAGTGCTGTTAGCGGAGCGGGGCGTTTAGCCCGTGCTGAGTTAGGAGTGGGGAGTTAGGAGTGCTGAGTGCTGAGTGCTGAGTTAGGAGTGGGGAGTGGGGAGTTAGGAGTGCTGAGTTATGAAGACAGCGAATAAGCGTTTTGTAACAAGTAAATCAGTAGTAAGTAAGGATAAACTAACTTGTTATTCAGAACGCTTTAAAACTCCGTGAGGCTAACATCATTCAGCACTGAGTTTCAGTCAATAGCAATTGGTACATAATTCGGAAGTAGAGATACAGGCTAGCATAAATGACAAATTTGCAGGAACGCGGGCATTTATTGACTGAACAAGTCAATCCTTTGAGTCTGAACTTAGACCAACTTAGTGGTTTAGAGTTGGTGGAGTTATTTAATAGTGAAGACCATAAGGCAGTGGCGGCGGTGGCGGCGGCTAAGGTGGAAATAGCTAAGGCCATTGAGGAGACAGCCGCACGGTTGCGCCAGGGTGGACGCTTGTTTTATGTGGGTGCGGGGACAAGTGGTCGGCTAGGGGTATTAGATGCGGCTGAGTGTCCCCCAACTTTTTGTACACCCCCAGAGTTGGTACAGGGGATTATTGCTGGTGGTGCTGGGGCGTTGGTACGTAGTTCTGAGGATTTAGAAGACCGGGCTGAAGATGGTGATGCGGCGATCGCTCAACGCCATATTACTCTCTTAGATGTAGTGGTGGGAATTACTGCCGGTGGGACGACTCCTTTTGTCCACGGTGCGCTGAATGCTGCCCGTCAACGGGGTGCTTTAACAATTTTTATGGCCTGTGTACCAGCAGAACAGGTCGGTTTTGAGGCTGATATTGATATTCGGTTATTAACCGGGCCGGAGGTGTTGGCAGGTTCTACCCGTCTCAAGGCTGGTACAGTCACCAAGCTAACTTTAAATATTCTGTCTACTGGGGTAATGGTCAAACTAGGCAAAGTTTACGGCAATCGCATGGTAGATGTAGCGGTCACAAATCAAAAATTACGCGATCGCGCTTTACGCATCTTACAAGACCTCACAGGCTTAAGTCGGGAAGCAGCTGGTTATTTATTAGAACATAGCGGTAAATGGGTAAAACTGGCGTTATTAATGCACTGGACTGGTTTAAGCAAAGAAGATGGCGATCGGCTGTTATCAACACACCAAGGTAATCTCAGAGATGCTGTTGCCAGCTATAAAGATACTCAGCCATCTTGAACATTCTCTAGAGAAATACTCTACACACGGCTGCTACTATATTTTGGTAGTTAGCCTTTTTTTACGAGCAAACTAAGCTGTAACCAAAAGCAATTGTTAGTATAAAAGCTTGGGTATTATTACCTGATTAAGATTATATAAAATACAGGGTTAATTAGCATTAGGAAATAATGTGGCTTTAACTACGCTATTGATTTGAATTAGTAAGATAAACTCAATCTACCGACTTTCATTTACTAAAAAACAAGGATAAATAATGAGCCAAGAATCAGCCAAAATAATCTTATGGGAAGAAAACCAAAAAGATTTTATCAAAAAGTTCTATGATTTACAATTTCTTCCCAGGATAGGAGAAGAAGTTTACTTAAGAAAGGAGAAATGGAAGGTAACTAGACTTGAACATGATGTAGAAGTGAATGAGATTAATATCTACATGGAATTAATTAAAAAAGTTAAGCAGGATAAATCATCTGATCGCAGTTGAATATCAATTTTGGGAGCAATAGTATAGGTAAAGTCGCAACTTAGACGTAGAATGAAGGGATGAAATCATAGTTAAGAAAATACTATGAATGACTCAGCATTCACTATCTTTATCATCTTTGGAAGCATTTGGGTTTTGATGGCAACCGCAGGTGTAATTGCTCTGTTAAAAGCAGATGGGCAAGAAATTCGTTTTGGTAAGACAGGACTGATTATTACTCTTTCTATCATCCTTCCAATTATCATTACCCTTGCCTATGCTGCATTTCGGGGTACATTCTGAACAATTTATATATCGGTAGGATGATACTTTTAATTACAGGTCATTGAGATGGTATGACCAACTGCATCACACCAGAGGAACGACGTTTACGAAGTGTTCCCAATACGGTTCGGATCAGATAATTTGCCAAAATCTAACTAAAAACGAGTCCATGCGATCGCTTCTCTAGCTTCCCTGCGGGACGCTGCGCGTTCGCGCAGCGTGTTGTAGACAGACGCTTACGCGAACGCTCCATGACAATTCAACTTAACTTTTCACCAGTCCCCAATCCCTGATACCTAAAACGGAATATCATCTGGATCTGGTTCGGCCACAGGCTGATAGCTGCTAGGTTGAGTGACAGGTTCGTAGGTGTTCACCTGGGGAGTGACATTCACTGGACTTGCTACTGGGGTAGCCGTTGGACGTGGTGACTCGTAACTAGGAACGTTACTTGGTGCTGGTGGTGGGGGTGGTGGTGTTTCTGTCGCAGATGGAGTTCTCTCTGGTGCTGGCGATGATGTGAAATCACCGCTTAAAGGTTGAATTTGTTGTACAGTCAACTCAGCACGTTTTTCTTTAAAACCCTCTTGACGCTCAACCGTTTGCATCCCTAAACGTCCAGCTATGATCACGCGATCGCCTTGGTGATAGTTTTGCTGAATTTCTGTAGCTAAATTCCCCCACCCCACAACTTTTAAAGTCGCCGGCGCATCTTCTGAACGCTGGGAATTGGGAAACTGCACCAGCATTTCTGTGATTGCTAAGTTATCTGATGTATAGCGTAATTGCGGTTCTTGAATGATTTCCGCCATTAAAACACAGCTGTTCATGACATCCTCCTGGGTTAATAATTCGTAATTCGTAATGGGCTGCGCCCCGCTACGCTAACGTAATTCGCAATTATGAATTCATTTATAAACTGTCGATTGTTCTTTATTCCTAGCATAAAAGCCAAGCGATGGCGTTGCACAGCAGTCATAACACTACTGGACACCTTCGCCTGACTAAAACGAGCATTGATCTTGCATGAGTAGTATAATTGTACCATTGATTGATGTATTCTTACTCAATACCCTCACGCATTTGGGTAAAAAAGTTAGTAGACAATTATCAATAAATTCATAACTGCATCTATTTTGGCACTATATCTAATAAATAAACTCTTGAATTTATTAGTCAAACAGAAGATTATTTATACAGAGTTGATTTCCTTCTGACTACTACATACATTTAAGGGGAAAACCATCATGGCTAACATCACAATTTCCGATTTGCAACCAGTTGAATTAGAATATGCAGAGTTGTCAGACCTCGAACTAGAAATAATCATGGGCGGAAAAGGTGAAGTTTCTGTTTCAGGTGGTTATAGCGAAGACAAAGGTGCATATGTTGAGGCTAAAGTTACTTTTAAATTTTAAGTAATTGAAGTTAACTCAAGATAGTCAGCTTTAGAAAAAAATTTAACCTTCTTTCTCAAGAAAAAGAAGGTTAAATTTTTTCTATGAATACGCATAGAAAAAACCTCCCCCAATACAGTTCGGTTAACGTTATGGGTGAGTAGAGACGTTATTATTTTGGCAAATTATCTTATCCGAAACATATTGAAACTTCCCTTTACTAAGAGGTTGTTTAAAAAGTCGTGTATGTATACTGTAGCCCTTATTCAGAGGATGTTGGGATCTGACTTTTCACGGTATCTGGAAAACCCCTCTCCCTTGCACTACCGTGTATACACAAGTTGGATGTAAAGTAGATGCAGAGGATTTTCAAGAGGC
>NZ_CAWUDL010000027.1:0-74568 GCF_963920945.1 Anabaena sp. CCY 9402-a | reverse complement strand
GTAAGTGAACAATTATCACTTTACCTTGCTTTTGTTCTTAACCGAGAAGTATTGAGCCATTTCCTAGTTATCTCCTGTTTGATTTTGCGGCAGGTAAACCAATTCATGTTGTATTTTCTTATGATGAATCTACAGATACAGGATATGTAGTAACAGCTTATATTCCCGATCCAAATATTTGGTCAAATGATTTTAAAACTAGGAGGAAAGGTTGATGAAATGTGTTATTTGTAAACATGGAGAAACTAAACCAGGCTTAGTAACGGTGACTTTAGAAAGAGATGAATCTATTGTGGTGATCAAAAAAGTCCCAGCAGAAATTTGTGATAATTGTGGGGAGTATTATCTAAGTGATGCCATTACTGAACAGGTGCTAAGTAGGGCAGAAGTTGCTGTGAGTAATGGCGCAGAAGTTGAGATTATTAGATATGCGGCGTAAGTGTTTGAAATCTAAGCCCCACCCCTTTTACAGTTAGTCGATACATTAACAATTTCAGGTGATACATTAGCAATATCAAGCAATACATTGCCAATTTCAGGTGATACATTAGCAATGTCAAGCAATACATTGGCAATGTCGATGCAGCAACTTGTGTGTACACTGTAGCTGTGATGTATTCATTACATCCATCCGCTAAAAGTTTTCCTAGCATTGCTAAAGTGGCAGCTTCACCTTGGACATTGCTAATGCGTCGAGTGATATCCAAAGACTGATTGTAAAGTGCGATCGCTTGTTCTACTTCCCCTTGATTGGCGTAGATACCAGCAAGTTGGTGCAAAGTGGCTGCTTCACCTTCGACATCGCCAATGCGTTGTTTGATTTCCAAAGACTGCTGGTAGAGAGCGATCGCTTGTTCTACTTCCCCTTGATTGGCGTAGATAATTGCTAAGTTATGAATGATCGTGGCTTTGTCTTTTTCCTCTGTTTCTGGACAAAGTTTTAGTGCTTGTTGATAAAACTGTTGTGCTTGTTCAACTTCACCTAGTTCTGCTTCATTCCTACGTCAAGTCTGCATCCCGCAACGCCGCCAAATTCTCACGATGCAAACGCTGATTTAATTCCGCCAGCACAAAATCATAGCGACTAGTAATAATCACCTTATGGGGAAGTCGGCAATTTTGTACAGCTTTCAACAACGCCAGCAGCACATCCACCACTTGCGGCTGTAACACATAAACCCCATCCCCACGCAATTCTAAATTCGCTTCAAAGTCATCCAACACCACAGCAAAACGCTGTTCTTTACTATTCAAACCTGACTGAAAAAACTTAGTCAGTTGCTGCATCAGGGGTAAATTTCCGTTGAGAATTTCTAACCCCTGTTCTGAGGTACATTGTTCAGCTAAGACTTTTCGCAATTTATCTGCATCTAATCCCCGATAAATCACCAACCTGTCATAGCCAACCATCCTTTCCAACAGTCGCGCCGTCAGGGTACTTTTCCCCACACCCCCCAACCCATGAATCAGCAACCCTAAATGATTGCGAATCTCTTTGAGACAACGCTGCAAATACCGCCGCCTCCCCACAAACTCGGCTGCTGTCGCTACCCTCACCTGTTGCGTCTGGGGATCTAAAAACTGTTGATAGGCTGTTTATGTTGAAACGGCATTACTCAGTTATTCCATACTGTTGAACCTGCATATTCCACAGTGCGGTATACTCTCCCCCATGCTGCAAAAGTTCCTGATGTGTGCCATCCTCAATTAAACGCCCACCTTTGAGGACTAATATTCGGTGAGCCATTCGCACAGAAGCTAGTCTATGGGTAATCAAAATAGTAGTTTTACCCTCCGCTAATTCCACAAAGCGCATATAAAGCTCATACTCACTGCGGGGGTCAAGTGCGGCTGTCGGTTCATCCAAAAGTAGTATTTGAGCGTGCTTACGCACAAAAGCACGGGCTAGAGCTAACTTTTGCCACTGACCACCAGAGAGTTCTGTACCGCTAAACTGTTTACCTAGGGGTGTATCTTCCCCTGTGGGAAACTGTTCTAATAGTTTGACTACATCGGCTTTTTCTACAGCATATCTTAGCAAATCACGATTTTCTAAAGCCTTGAGGTTGCCTAAAGCAATATTTTCTCCTAGGGTGAGGGAGTAACGACCAAAATCTTGAAAAACTCCCGCTATTTGCTGTCGCCACTGTTCTAGATTTAAATTTTTCAGGTCTACACCATCAACTAAAATTCGCCCTTTGTTGGGGTCGTATAATCTAGTAAGTAACTTGACCAGAGTAGTTTTACCCGCGCCATTCTCCCCTACAATAGCTACAGTTTCTCCAGGATGCAGGGTAAAAGAAATATTTTTGACCGCCCAGCCCTTAGCATCAGGGTAGCGAAAGTACACTTTTTCAAACGTGATACCTTTACGAATAGGATTTGGGATTTTTTCTCCAGGTACACTTAAGAGCATAGGACTTGTACTGTCGAGAAAAGTGAAAAACTGCTGCATATAAAGCACATTTTCAAATAATTCCAGCCCATTACCTACAAAGCCGCCTAAGTTTTGTTGAAAGTAAGTTAAAGACTGGACAAATAACAGTACACTACCTGGACTAAATTCTCCTCTAAATGCCTTCTGTACTACCCAATAGAAAGCAAAACCATTTCCTAGGGTACTTAAAACAGCTAAACTAGACGACCAAAAAGCTTGTTTACCCCGCAGATGGCGCATGGAGGTATGTAAAGACTGGAATGCTTGCAGATATCGGTCAATAAAGAATGAACCTAGCTGAAACAGTCTAGTTTCCTTAGCGTGGGTATCAGTTAGCATGACTGAAGTGTAATACTTCATTCTGCGAGCCTGGGGACTGTTTTCAAACAGAGTTAGCCAAATAGCTTTACCATATTGAGCAGAAACGACTACTTGGGGTATAGTAGCGATCGCAATTATTAAGGGAATCCAAAAGGCTAGGGGAATCAGTAACGCCACCATCACCACCAAAGTCACGAAAGACCGGCCTAATTCCACCAAATTCTCAAGTAAATTCAACGGTTGATAGCTAATTTGTTCTTGCAAAACTTGTAACTCATCATAGAATTGAGCATCTTCAAAACGGCTCAAGTCTGGTAAAGTATCGGCTTTACGCATTAACTTTAAGCTCATATGAGCCATTAACTTATCGTTGAGATTTCCCTGAAGTGCTGTTTGCCAAGGTTCGAGTAGTGTTTCTAACAATAAAGCACCTACCCATCCCCCAACTAAGGGTAGTAAGATTGTCCAACCCAATACTCTACCAGATGACAACTCTGTTGCGACTGTATCTACTACTAACTTAGTAATCCAAACACTTACAGCAGGTAGAAATCCTTGTAATAAAGTAACAACAATCAGTACAAAAATTTCTTTTGGTGCTGCTGTCCATACTAAAGGTAGAGAACGAAATAAGGCTTTAGTATAGACCTCAAACCAAAATCTTAAATCGCTCATTGATGTAAACCTAATTTTTTATTTATGGTTAACTATTGCTCTGATTGCTAACATATTGATTAATTTTCAGGAATAATCATATGTTTTAGACAGTGAAAGTTGATTGTCTAGACAAATTCTTGTCTAATTCTGCTATCTGACACTGTAATACTATCGAGAATAAAAACTATACTACTTAAGATAGAACAACGTTAGTCTCAAGATGAGAAACTATCTTACTTAAGCAGGAACAAAAAACAAAACAAGAAGATAAAGTAAATGTTGTAGGCGTTACATAATCATCAAATAAATTCCTGTGTAACACCAAAAAATGCAGAGGTTTTGAGAACAAATATTTCGTAAAAAAGCAATTCTCTTAAAGATGTTACCGTATTAATGGCGCAGTAATTTTGACCTTTTATAAACTATTTACCCTTTGGCTATACGTTGGAGTATAGATAGTTTAAGCAGACCTACAAAGAGATAAAAATAGGTAATGAACTGTTGTCATATTTTGCGGTGAAATAGCGAAATATTTGGTTAAAAACTAATTCGTTTCTAGATGCTTTAGACCGGAAAACAACTTTAGAACAACTCTCAGGTAAATTTAAATCCAGGTAGTGATTTGAATATCAAAGGAGAAAATCGCAATGCTTGCACAAGAAACATTGACCATACAAACCTTAGAAATGTATTTAGTAGACAGCGAAGATAAATTAGAACAAACTCTGCTGTCTAAAGAAGAAATAGCAGCTTTAGAAAAACTAGCTTTACCAGGAGTGTTTGATTCAGAAACGAGCCAAAGATGGGTTAGTCGCTGCGGTGGACGCTGTGGTGGACGATGCGGTGGACGCTGCGGTGGACGATGCGGTGGACGATGCGGTGGACACTGCTGGCACCGATGTTATCAGTGTTATCACTGCGGTGGTAAATGTGGTTTTTTTAGTTCAGTATCAGGCGTAATTGAAGAAAGTTTCGACCTCGAATTTGGCAACTAACATTGCTTTGATACTAAACAGACTGGCACAGTAGGGGTTTAGCAATGCTAAACCCCTACAAAAGATATCGTTTTTACGATCATAGATATTCAGTATTTTCTGTCAACTCGTAAGTCCTAATTTGTTTATAAAACCAAGGTTGCAGATTTTTCTATGGAGCTTGGGAGAATAAAAGCAAACCTATGCAATTAAATGATAGTAAAAGGCTGCGTCTGTTAGAACACCTCGTCATTCGCGTTATACCCTCAGATGGTAATGATGGGGAAAAGATGATATTCAATACAACGCGGCGGACATTAGAAGTTAAAGGTCAATCGCTGCATGATGTGGACAGAGTAGTTTTTCCTTTACTGGATGGTAGCCGAACCCTAGGAGAAATCCGTCATGCTGTTCAAGAAAAGTTGACCAATGCCTCGCTAGATCAATGTTTAGAATTTTTGATTAACAATCGCTTAGTGGAGGATTTTGAGGAAGAAGACATTGACTTAGATACTCTGACTCATCGTACTCAGTTACTGCCTCAACTCGGTCTTTACCATGAGTTAGGCTTTCAGCAAAAGGATGTTCAAAAGCAATTAGCTAATGCTCGGATTGCTGTCTTTGGGTTGGGAGGCTCAGGGCTAGTAGCTGCAATGACATTGGCTGCTTCTGGTATTGGTTTTCTGCGTCTGTGCGATGATGCTTACATTGATCCCTCTGATGCACTGATGATGTCGGGTTGGGAATTGAGTCAAGTTGGTGCTGGGCGATCTGTGCAAGCGGCTCAACGGATTGAGGCGATGGGAGGAGTTACCCAGACTGAGACTGTGACAGATGCTTTAAATGATGATGAAATAGTCAGTTCATCACTGCAAGATATTGACTTAGTTATTGTTGCTACGGATGCCGTATCAGTTAATTTAGCGTATCGCCTCAACAGACTATGCTTACAAATGAAACTCCCATTGCTCCCAGGTGGAGCTGCGGGGGTAGAGGCAACTGTCGGGCCGTTGGTCTTTTCTGAAGATGGCCCTTGCTACCTGTGCTATCGGATGCGGTCTATGGCTTGCGCCAAGCTTCCAGAGGCCAAATTAGCTCTTGAGCAGTTTCTCAACCGAGAACGGCGTTCTCAACCACGTCTGCGAGAAAATTTACCGATAGGCTACACGTTAGTTGGTAGTTACCTAGCCCTTGACGCATTAAAGATGTTCCTTGGTCTACCAATTGCTACTGATGGTAAATTACTGCATCTGGATTTGATTAGTACACAGATGACTCACCATGTTGTACTCAAGAAACCCGGTTGCCCTCATTGTTCCCCACGTCAGGAGAGAACGCCGTGAATGCAGTAGTAACTAGTTCTCGGTGGCGGGATTTGGTCAGCCCCCACACTGGCATCATCCGCGCAATGGAGAGAATAAGCAAGCCATATACAGAGTGTGAACTGCCAGTGATTTGGCAGGCTGAATTAGCCCATTACCAAATTCGCAAACGGCTAGAAAATTTACGCTTTGGTATAGGCAAGGGCATGACTGATGAGCAGGCCATTTTAGGTGCTGTGGGTGAAGCCTTGGAACGCTACTGTGGGGGGATTGTTGATCGGCGGCGAATGGTGGTCAGTAGCTTTGCAGAATTAGATAATCGCGCCCTCCCACCATCAACTTTTTACTCTTTTTCTGAACAACAATACTCTGATCCCAATTTCCTGTTTCCGGCATTTGATCCCACAATGCAGACTTCTTGGATCGCTGCTCAGGTACTTGGTAGCAACGATCAAGTTTTCGTCCCCATGTCCTTAACCTATCTCGATTGGTGCGGCGAACAACCAGGGGATGATATTGTTCCTGCTTCTTCTAATGGCATGGCTACAGGCTCTTCTGTAGAGTTTGCTGCTTACAGTGGGTTATGCGAGTTAATTGAGCGTGATGCTTTCATCATTACGTGGTTAAATCGCTTACCTGCGCCGCGCATAAATTTTGAACACCAGCCTGGAATATTAAGGGAAATTGCCCGGAATTATGCCAGATTTGACATTGAGTTAATGGCCTTCGATTTTACCACTGATATTAGAGTGCCTGTAGTTGTCGCGATCGCTATTGACCATTCAGATCAAGGGCCTGCTGTTGTCACTGGTTTGGGATGCCATCTTGATGGTCAAACTGCGCTTCGCAAGGCAATATTTGAAGTTTGTCAAGCCCGTCCTGGTGATCTGGAACGGATAGCTCACGGTGCTGGTGCTAATCTCCATAAATATGAAGATATCCAGAATATGGATGATCACAGTGCTTTTTTCTACACAACAGCACGACTGGGTGAGTTGGACTTTTTACTTAACCATGACCAATCACTAAAAGTTGAAGATTTACCTACTTACACATCTCAATCAGAAGTAGAGAAATTGCAAACAGTTCTCACCAGGTTAAATTCAGTGGGTGTTGAGGCGTATTTAGTGGATATTACCACCTCTGACATTGCATCGGTGGGTTTTCGAGTGGTAAGGACTTTAGCAACTGAATTAGTACCTATCTATTTTGGTATTGGACAAGAGCCATTAGGTTCTCAGCGTCTGTTTGAAGTTCCAGAACGGTTGGGTTATGGTGGTCGCCGTACTGCTGCTGACCTCAATCCCTGCCCCCATCCCATCGCCTAAATTGAGGAAATTGCCGCAATGTACAAAGCTAATGAGCCTCTGGAACTAACTCTTCTTTATCATTGGAATTCTCCACCACCAGGAGGTTATGCCAAGCAAGTTCCAGCTACTGAAATGCGGTATATGCCAGAGGCTTCTATTCTGGAACTACCAGCAGTACCAGGGGACAACTACCTCACCAATTTATTGAGACAACGCCATTCAGTACGAGCTTTTAAAAATACGGAGATGCCGTTGATTTCACTGGCTCAGTTACTGGATGCCGCCTGCGGTATCAGTGGGTTGCGTCAGGTGGAGGGTCATATGTTTGAAGGGCGGAACTCTCCGTCTGCCGGTGGACTTTATCCAATTGAAATGTTTGTATCTATACAGGCAATAACAGGTTTATCTGCGGGACTATATCACTATGAACCCCGTGGCCACGGACTGCATTGGGTGAATGAGTCAGTACCCAGTGACTTTATCGAACCTCTATTGCAGCAGGATTATATTGCTAATGCCAATGCCCTGTTTATCATGACTGGGGTTTTTATGCGATCGCTCCATAAATATAGTACGCGGGGCTACCGCTTTATCCTGTTTGAAGCCGGCCATCAAGCTGAAAATATTTGCCTCATGGCTGTAGAGTTGGGGCTTGGCAGTGTTTGTCTAGGAGGATTTCATGATACAAGTGTCAATAATATTTTAGGTATTGACGGTCAGCGTCATGCAGCACTTTATTGTGTTGCTGTTGGTACGGAAACAAGTTCGTAGTAAGGACTTAAGTCCTTACTACGAACTTGTTAATTGCTACTAAATTTTAGTAGAGTAATCCTCACCTGATGAGTAGCCCCCAGAGTTACCACTTTCTGTAAATCCACTGGGACTATTTTCTTTGAGGAATCCACTATAGGCTTCCATACCATGTTCATGGATATCCAAACCTTCCAGTTCTTCGTCTCTGGTGACTCGAATACCCAAGGTATATTTCAGTGCTAACCAAAAGATGCTGCTGAGAAGCACAGTCATACCACCGACTGAAATCACGCCTAAAAACTGAATGCCCAACTGTCCTAACCCACCACCTGCAAATAAGCCCTTGGTTGGCCCAGCTCCCTCACCATACCAGGAATAAACACCAGGGCCGACAGACCATAGACCAACTGCAAGAGTTCCGAAAATACCACAAACCAGGTGAACGGAAGTAGCACCTACTGGGTCATCAATACCAATTTTGTCAAATAATGTAACTGAGAAAACTACAATCACACCAGCAATCAAACCAATAATAACTGCACCGGGAATGCTGACATAAGCACAAGGGGCTGTAATCGCTACCAAACCAGCCAAAATACCGTTGATAATCATCGACAGGTCAGGCTTACCTAAGTACAACCAGGCTGTCGCTGTTGCAGCAATCCCACCAACAGCACCGGCCATGTTGGTTGTTAAAGCAATATGAGTAATAGCATTGGGGTCAGCAGCCATTACAGAACCGGGGTTAAAACCAAACCAGCCTAACCACAGAATCAAACAGCCTAAAGTGGCAATACTCATGTTGTGACCAGGTAAAGCCACAACTTTCCCATCTTGATATTTACCGATACGGGGGCCAAGAAAGGCTGCTCCCATTAAAGCTGCCCAGCCACCAACTGAGTGAACTACCGTAGAACCAGCAAAGTCCCAAAAGCCTCTGTCTGCTAACCAACCAGCACCCCAAATCCAGTGTCCGGTGATGGGGTAGGCGATACCTACAAGTAAGATACTAAAAATTAAGAAGTCAAGAAACTTGATTCTTTCAGCAACTGCACCAGACACAATAGTGGCTGCTGTTCCCGCAAATACCAACTGGAATAAAAATTTGGCAGCTAAGGGTACACCAGCCCAACTTAAAGCACTGAAGACACCTTTATAAGCAGCTTCTCCGGTAGCGGGACTGTTATCTGCTCCTGTTAAGAAAAATCCATTTAACCCAATAAAATCGTTGCCATCGCCAAACATTAATCCAAAACCAATTACCCAAAAAGCCACGGTGGCTAGTGCAAACACAATAAGGTTCTTAGCAAGGACGTTAACAGCGTTTTTCTGGCGACAAAAGCCGGTTTCTAGCATCCCAAAACCAGCATTCATGAAGAATACCAAAAAAGCGGCGATCGCCACCCAAAGGGTGTCTAGGGCAACTTTCAATTCTGCTGTTGTCGGGCCAGCATCTGGGGCTTGGGCAACTGCGACATAACCCCATCCCAAAACAATTAAACAAGCTAAAGGTAAACAAGCTTGCCAACTGGGAGACAGTCGCTTAATAAAATTAATTAACTTGATTGTTGAATTAAATTGTGAGCTTTTAGCGGAATTTCTTGCAGAAATTCGCCTATTTTTTATTTTCGATTTATGTTTGTACATGGATTAAAACAACGTCCTCCAAATGATCCTTGATAGCAAGAAACAGGTTGAGCAGAAAAACTATTCCCCGTATTGCCCCAGCTAGTGGTTTTGATATTTTTCTTTGAGACCACTGATTTTGGTTAACCAAAAACTCAAATAATATTTAGGAGTTTAAGAAATTAACGACACCTCTGTAAATATTTTTTGTAGATATCCTTAAGAAATTATGATGTAATTTCTGCAACAGTCAAGTCTTCTTCATTTAATCTTTAATCATGAAAAGATAGTTTGGCATAGTGATAGATGGCATTTTGTCAATACAATCTCCATAAAAAATAAGGATAGAAATTAATCAGTAATTTGTGCCACACATTACTACTATTTGTTAACTTTTGTCAATTGATAAGCTTAACTGCTTCATTCATTCTCAAAGGTGCTAACGTCAGAACTTTGGGGATGATGTTTTTTTTCTTCTACTAACTTTTCAATTGCATAAACATCAGGCCATACCGATGCACCATGTTCATAAACATCAATACCTAAGCGATCGCCTTCGGGATGGACACGCAAGCGTCCGATGGCTTTAAGACCAGCAAACATTAAGAAGCTCAAGCCAACTGTAAAAACTGCGATCGCTACGACACCTAAAAGTTGTATACCTAATAATTCAATCCCACCCCCTAACAGTAAGCCTGCTTTTTTATTCAGAGTCAGTTCGGCTTGTCCCAAAAAGCCCACAGAAAGAGTACCCATCATGCCGTTAATTCCATGTATGGAAAAAGCAGCTACTGGGTCATCAATTTTCAGTGATTCAATTAGATCAATCCCCAGCACTACCAAAACGCCAGCCGTTAATCCAATCACCACCCCCGCCCAAGGTGCTACATAAGCACAAGCAGCTGTAATTGCTACTAATCCGCCTAAAGAACCATTTAGGCAATACTCTAAATGCCATTTACTAGTACGTAAATACTGAAAAATCATTGCCGCTAGTGCTGCTGCTCCAGCCGATAATGTGGTATTGACTGTTACTAAACCAATCAATCCTGTGTTCCCAGCACCAAGAGTTGAACCAGAGTTAAAACCATACCAGCCAAACCAGAGAATCATAGTTCCCAATGTTGCCAAGCTTAAATTATGGGCTGGTGGTGGTGTTCCCCAAGCTGAACGACTAGGGCGAGGCCCTAGCAAATATGCGCCAACTAATGCCGTCCAACCGCCTACACAATGAACAACAGAACTACCTGCAAAGTCGTGATAACTGAGCTTGGATAACCATCCCTCAACATTCCAAGCCCAATGGACAATAATGGGATAACTAAATGCTCCCATCACGGCACTGTAAATTAAGTCACCAATAAAGTCAGTTCTGCCGAGCATAGCACCGGTAGTGATTGTACTAGCTGTCACTGCAAAGGCAAACTGGAAAAAAAACAAGGTGTAGGTATTAATAGCAGCAGTAGAACCAGGCGCACCCATTGGATAAATACCATCACTATTAGGTAGCTGGCTCAAAAAAAATGTATCTGTTCCCAACAGACCTCCAGCACTTGTACCAAAAGCAATCCCAAAACCTATTGCCCACCACACCAAGATAGTGACAGCAGCATCAACAAAATTTTCCAGTAAAGCATTAACTACACCTTTCTGCTGGGAAAAACCCGCTTCTAACATTGCAAAGCCAGTTTGCATAAAGAATACTAAAAATCCAGTGATTAGTACCCATATAGTGTCAATCGAAATTTGCAGTTTGATCGTAGTTTCTGACAAAGACTGCAAATTGGGAGGATCTGCTGCTTGTACAACTGTAGGCGCAAAAATTGCCAACACCATAGAACCGATCGCCAGCACCATCAGGCGTTGCCAAGGTCGAATACGCTTATTCATTAGCTTATTTTTTCCTGCTTGAAAAGCGATGATTCATCATGGTAGCAGACTGACCAAAATCAATTACCTCTGATCAGAAAATCTAGCGATCAAGTTTTACTTCAAAGCCAAGTTTATTCTTTTTTGCTCACCACTCTGCTCATTCAACTCAACAGAATATGAAAAAACAGCATAACTTACACAAGTAATGTTAAGTTTTACAACGCATTCTGGTTAATCCATGACTAAATTTGATTTATACTGTTTTACTTACAACATTAATTCTGTAGTTTGCAATACATTTTTTATTTTTTGGGCGTATAATTTACTTGGCGAATAGATAATTAAACTGTGTGAAACCTTTATATAATCAGCAATTGCCCATATTTAGATACAATTACTAAGAAATTTATGAATTTTATATACAAAATTTTAAGTAAAATGTCTGTTTAGTTAGGGGACTAGGGACTAGGAAGTAAAAGAGACAAGAAATAATCTTTTGACTGATGCCCATTTGAGATGGAAGAAAAGCCGATTTGAGTTTTTTTTGGTTGATGCCGGACTAACGCCCCGCTACGCTAACACCCTTTGTAGGTGAAACAAATCCAAAATCCAAAATTCGTTGACTTTTTTGCCCAATGCCCTTTAAAATTCTTGTTGGAGATATTGGTTATATCCTAGTTCTTCTAGTTTTGCCTGCTTGCCCATAACCATATCAGACAGACTTTGACGATACTTTTGGACTTTTTCTAGTAGTTCTGGCTGGTGAGTAGCCAGAATTTGCACTGCTAAAAGTCCGGCATTTTTAGCATTACCTATAGCTACTGTGGCGACAGGAATACCTGCTGGCATCTGAACAATAGAATACAAAGAATCTACACCTTGTAAATTGCGTGTAGGGATGGGAACACCAATCACAGGCAATGGTGTTAAGGATGCTACCATGCCAGGAAGATGGGCAGCACCACCAGCTCCAGCAATGATGACTTTAATTCCTCTTTGGTGAGCAAGTTTAGCATATTGCACCATCTGTTCTGGAGTCCGATGAGCAGAAACGATCGCTACTTCATTCTCAATGCCAAACTCATCACAAACAGCGATCGCATCTTTCATGGTGGGCAAATCGGAATCACTGCCCATAATAATGCCAACAACAGGAGACATAGTAAATATAACAAGCTGAGGGTGCAATTATCATCTCATATTAAGTGCTGAGTGCTGAGTTGTGAGTGCTGTTAGCGGTAGCGCGGCGTTTAGCCGGTGCTGAGTTGTGAGTGAAAAGTTAAGAAACAAGCCGTATTATCCTCTTTTTTTCCTTCTCTCCATTTCTATGTCTCGATATATCGCTATTACTTTGCTTGATTAAATATTCGGTACATGAGTTAATACCAATGAATCATGCCCAATGCCTAATTCTCCATGCCCAATTCCCAACCTATAAAAATTATCAATGCTAGAGTCCCTGGCTACCAAGATTTGCAGATGCTCTCGGTTAATCAAGAGGGCATAATTGAGCAAATCCAGCCGATGGGAACAGTATTTAAACGAGTTTCGCCACCATCATTGCAAATATTAGATGTGGCTGGGGATTGGATTTCTTTGGGCGGTGTTGATTTACAGATTAATGGTGCTTTAGGCTTGGCTTTTCCTGATTTATCTGTTGAAAACTCTCACTTATTAGAGAAAATCAACCAATTTTTATGGGATGTGGGGGTAGATGGATATTTACCGACACTGGTGACAACTTCAGTAGAGAATATACAGCGATCGCTAGCTGTGATTGCAGATTTTATCTCGACTCCCAAAACAGGTTCTCAGATTCTCGGAGTCCATCTAGAAGGGCCATTCTTAAATTATCAAAAGCGTGGCGCACATCCGGCAAAGTATTTATTACCGTTAACCATTGATGAGGTAAAGCGGGTTTTGGGTGATTACGCTCATATTGTTAAAGTCATCACCTTAGCACCAGAGTTAGATTCTACAGGGGAAGTCATCCCTTATTTACGTTCTTTAGGTATCACCATCAGTTTAGGACATTCTCAGGCCACAGAGGTACAAGCAAAACAAGCTTTTGAACTGGGTGCAACAATGGTGACTCATGCCTTCAATGCTATGCCACCCCTTCATCACCGCGAACCAGGCTTATTAGGTGCAGCCATTACCCATCCTGGGGTGATGTGTGGTTTTATTGCTGATGGACAGCATATTACACCTACCATGTTACAAATTCTCCTCCGTGCCAGCCAAGGATTATTTTTAGTTAGCGATGCCCTTTCACCTTTAGGGCTACCAGATGGGGTTTATCCTTGGGATAGTCGGGAAATAGAAGTAAAAAACGGCACTGCAAGGCTAGCAGATGGGACATTATCGGGGACAACTCTACCCTTATTGGTGGGAGTACAGAACTTGGTGAAGTGGGGTATTTGTGAAGTAGAAACTGCGATCGCCTTAGCTACGAATGCACCTAGACAGGCAATAGGTTTACCGGGAATTTCCCCTAATCAAAAAGCTAACTTATTACGTTGGCATTGGGATCAGCAGACTAAAGAACTTAACTCGATGCGATTAGGAAATTTTTCTGTTTAAGGCAGGATTTACGCAAAAACTCTCTCAAACCCTTATTTCTCTGTGTTATCTGCGTCTCTGTAGTATGCGCTACGCGAACGTTATTCCGTAATTTGTGCGTAAGTCCTATAAGAGATATACGGGAATACTAAATCTAGAAGTGATAGCTAATTAGTATTATCAGCAAATGATGAGAGGAAGACAGGTGACAGGTGATAGGGGATAGGGAGAAGAAATAATGACTAAATTAAACAAAAAGTTACTGATTTTGTTGAGTTCAGGATTCATCATTTTAGGTTTGATGGGCTGCAATCGCTTGTTTGGTGCTTCTGGTGACTTAGTTGAACGTGTAAGTGATGGCGATACTTTAGCAGTTAAGGATGCCAAGGGTAATAAGTTTACTGTGCGCTTTGCTTGCATGGATGCGCCGGAAATAGCCCATTCCCGGAAAGAGCAGGCTAGTAGAAGAGTGAGCGATCGCAATCAATTTAGTTGGGGTGCGAAAGCGCAGCAAAGATTAGAGCAATTGGTTAGACAAAGTGGCGATCGCGTTACCTTGAATATTACAGATAGCGATCGTTATGGACGCAAAGTAGCTGAGGTACGCTTAAGAGATGGTACTTTTGTTCAAGAAGTGTTAATCCAGGAAGGATTAGCTAAGGTTTATCGTCCTTATTTAAATAAGTGTCCTAGTAAAGAATTGGTACAACAAGCTGAAGCCAAAGCGCAACAGCAAAGGATAGGAATTTGGGGTGATGCTAAATTTACAAATCCTTGGGAGTATCGGAGTTTGAATAATAAAAAATAGCTTTCAGTTCATGGGATATAACTTTTGTTATTTTAGGTTATATCTCGGACGAAGAAGGTGCATAGAAATTAATACTTCGTTATTTATGTAATACTTATGTTGTAAATTTTATTGAAACAATTTAATCTTTTATACAGATTACAGTCCTTAAATATTATTTTTGATACTTGAAATCACAGAATATAATTTTTGTCTTTATATTTTCTTTTTAAGCTGTAGATTATTCTTCATTATTTTTATACAGAATCGGAAATATTACTTGGTAAAGTCTATTGATAGTGATTGAAGGCAGCATTTTCTAATGCTCTTACATTTTCAGTATTTTCTAAAGATATTCATTTAGTAATTGTATAGATGAGTATTTTGTCATCATCTATTAATTACTTTATACCTTAAAGCATCTACAGCATCTAATTTTTCGTTCAGATAGTTACATTTTTAACAATCATTGTTCCCGACAAACTATTTATACCAACAAAATGAAAGTAGTAAGTTTAAAAAATTCATATCAACTATCATCTATACAGCAAGGAATGCTTTTTAACAGTCTAGTTGCTCAAAATTCGGGAGTGGATATTGAGCAACATATCTGTTTAGTACATGAAAAAATTGATGTTGTGGCATTCCAACAAGCATGGCAGAGAGTTGTAGAACGACACGCAGTTTTAAGAACTAGCTTTGATTGGGAAAATGGACGAGAACCTCTGCAATGTGTGCATCAAGATGTAACAATTCCCCTAGAACAGCAAGATTGGAGTGGCTTATCTGACACAGAACAATCAACTAAATTGCAAGTTTACCTGCAAAGCGATCGCAGGCTGGGTTTTGAACTCAATGTCGCGCCATTGATGCGCCTAGCGTTATTTCAGTTGAAAGAATCTGTCTACCAATTTATTTGGACTTTTCACCATGCTTTGTTAGATGGTCGCTCTTTGTCCATCATCATCAAGGAAGTGTTCACCTTCTATGATGCTTTCTGCGAAGGAAAAGACTTACAACTTCCTCAACCTCGTCCTTATCAAGACCACATTGCATGGCTACAGCAACAGAATTGGTCTAAATCTGAAAGTTTTTGGCGGGACTTGCTCAAAGGCTTCACTGCACCCACGCCTTTATTAGTAGACTCAACCTCTCGCAATCAAAGCGGTTTTGGCGAGCAAGCAATCCGACTCTCAGAAAAAACTACGGCGATGTTGCAGTCTTTAGCAGAACAACATCAACTCACACTGAATACCTTAGTACAAGGTGCTTGGGCTTTATTGCTGAGTCGTTATAGTGGTGAGTCCGATGTTGTGTTTGGGGCGACAAGAGCCTGTCGTCATTCTTCTGTGGCTGGGGCGGAGTCAATGGTAGGATTATTGATCAATACTCTGCCAGTGCGAGTCAAGGTGTCGGGGGAAAAACCGCTTTTGACTTGGCTTAAAGAATTGCGATCGCAGTGGATGGCGTTGCGAGACTACGAACACACTCCCCTAGTCAATATTCAAAGATGGAGCGATGTTCCCGGCGGAACTTCCTTATTCGATAGCATTCTGGTATTTGACAAGTATGAATTGAATTCAGCTTTACGTTCTCAGGGTGACAGATGGCAAAACCTGGAAGTAAAGCAAGAAGAACAAACTAACTTTCCTCTGACATTGGTTGGCTATGCAGAGTCAGAACTTCTATTGAAACTCAAATATGACCAAAACAACTTTGACGATGCCAAAATCGGTCGAATGCTGGGACATCTTCAGAGTTTATTGTCCAGCATGGCAAGTAATCCCTGGCAGTGTTTAGGAGAATTACCACTATTAACGATAGATGAAAGACATCAAATGTTGATGGAGTGGAATCATACACAAACAGATTTTGCAGAGCAACTTTGTATTCATCAACTTTTTGAGGCTCAAGTAGAGCTAACACCCGACGCTATAGCCGTTGTTTGTGGACAGGAACAACTCACCTATAAAGAGTTGAACTGTAGAGCTAATCAGTTAGCCCATCACTTGAAGCAACTGGGTGTCAAACCAGGGGTGTTAGTTGGTGTATATTTAGAGCGTTCGTCGGAGACGTTGCCGGAGGCATCGCTAGAAATGATTCCGGCTGTCCTAGGAATTTTGAAAGCTGGAGGCGCATATGTACCACTAGAACCCAGTTTTCCCAAAGCACGCATTCAATTACTGCTGTCTTCTCTGCAAATTAACTGTCTAGTCACCCAAACTTGCCTCTTATCTAGTATTCATGAGCTAGAACTGAGCGCACTACAACATTTAATCTGTTTAGATAAATCTCCACATAGTGAAGCAGGCAAAAAACCAGAGAATCACCAAGAAGTTTTTTCCCCTACACCCCTACAACCTCATACCCCTACACCCTCTGTTTGGCATCGTTCCTATCTAGATTTACTACCTACAGAAAATTTACCAACATCTACTAATTCCAATGATATTGCCTATGTGATTTTTACCTCTGGCTCTACAGGTACACCAAAAGGGGTTGTAGTTCGTCATCAACCAGTAATCAACCTGATTGAGTGGGTGAACAAAACATTTAATGTTAATTCTGACGACCGAGTTTTATTTATTACATCCTTGTGTTTTGACCTGTCAGTGTATGACATTTTCGGATTGTTAGCCGCAGGTGGTTCGATTCGGGTTGTATCTAGCCATGATGTTCGAGATCCAGAAGCTTTACTGCACATTCTCTGTCATGAGCCAATTACATTTTGGGATTCTGCGCCGCCTGCACTGCAACAACTGGCTGGCTTTTTTCCCAAGGTTCAAGCAAGTAATTGTCATCCCCAACTGCGCCTAGTATTTATGAGTGGTGATTGGATACCAGTCACACTACCAGATTTACTTAAAACCACCTTCCCAGGGGTTGCGGTCATTAGTTTGGGTGGAGCAACGGAAGCCACTGTTTGGTCTAATTATTATCCCATCAGCAAAGTCGAGCCGCATTGGAAGAGTATTCCCTATGGTAAACCCATCCAAAACGCTCAATATTACATTCTTGATGCTTACCTGAATCCTTGCCCCATTGGTGTTTCTGGAGAGTTGCATATTGGTGGGGAATGTTTAGCCTCTGGCTATTTAAATCAACCCGAACTAACAGCCCAAAAGTTTATCCCCAATCCCTTTAACGAGAATCCAGAAGCACGGCTCTATAAAACAGGAGACTTAGCTCGCTATCTCAGTGATGGTAATATTGAATTCCTCGGTCGAATTGACCATCAGGTAAAGATTCGCGGTTTCCGCATTGAGTTGGGAGAAATTGAGAGTGTACTCACACAACACGACTTTGTACAGGAAACTGTAGTTATAGCTAGGGAAGATGAGCCAGGAAATAAGCGTTTGGTGGCGTATGTGGTAGTAAATGGTGAATCTGCACCTGTAATGAATGAATTACGGCGGTTTCTGCAAGAGAAATTGCCAGAGTATATGATTCCATCTGCCTTTGTTGCGATCGCCTACATCCCACTAACTCCTAATGGTAAAGTAGACCGCCGCGCTCTGCCCATCCCTGACCAAAGACCGGACTTAGAAAAAGCCTTTGTTGCGCCTAGGAATGCCGTAGAAATCGAGTTAGCGCAAATTTGGTCAGAGGTTTTAGGTATTCAGTCAATTGGCATTAGAGATAATTTCTTTGAGTTGGGGGGAAATTCCCTACTTGCGGTAAGATTATTTACGCAAGTTGAAAAGAAATTTGCTCAAAAGCTTCCCCTAGCTACCTTGTTGCAATCACCAACCATAGAACAATTAGCTAGCATTCTCCGCCAATCAAACACAAAAACTTCTTGGTCTTCTCTGGTGACAATTCAGCCTGGTAGCAGTGCAAAACGTCCCTTATTCTTGATCCATGCCTTGGGAGGAAATGTTATTGGCTACCAAACTTTAGTACGTCACCTAGATGCAGAGCAACCTGTGTATGGACTGCAAGCACAAGGACTTGATGGTAAACAAGCACCCCACACTAGAGTTGAGGACATGGCCTCTCACTACATCAAAGAAATTCGCACTGTTCAACCCCAAGGGCCTTATCTGTTAGGTGGTTTCTCTAGTGGTGGAACAGTTGCTTTTGAAATGGCGCGTCAGTTAGTTGCTCAAGGCGATCGCGTGGGTTTACTAGCACTGTTTGATACATATAACCCCAGTCTGTATATCAATCATCCCTCACTATTGCGTACACTGTACGTCTACTGGCTCACCCTATTGCGACTACCATCTGTAGATAGAAGGAACTATGTTTTCGCCAAAGTGGATTGGTTCAAATCCATGTTAACTGGGAAACATAGTAGCAAATTCGACTTGTGGAATGAACATTCTTTTGCTGAAGATGCCAACCCTTACAACATGGCATTAATAGAAGTTCTCAAGCAGGCGACAATGGCGGATTATGTAGCCAAACCCTATGCTGGCAAGGTAACTTTATTTACTACGAAAGAAGTTTTGAGATGGTGTCAGTTCAAACCCTGTAGAGGCTGGAGTGGAATGGCTAAACAAGGGGTAGAAATTCACGAAGTTCCTGGTACACATCTAGGTATGTTGGGAGAACCAGGTGTGCAGATACTAGCTGAAGAATTGAGGGTTTGCTTAGAGGCAGCACAAGGTGATAATCAGGTAGTATCACCACAGGCGGAGAATAATCGGTGGATACTTCAAAACCAAGATTATCGAGTGCTTGAACATCAGTATTAACTGTACTAATAAACCTGAGTTCGGGATCAAAAAAGGGGCAGGTAGTAAGGTGAAAATAGCGTTAAATCAAGCAACCTGTCCTATATTTAACCTGAGTGCGGGATAAGAAATCCTTAAAACCCTTAATTTCTCATTGTTCGGGTTGAAACTCTGTTTTAATTTATTCTCAATAACGCATATTATTAAGATTAGTCTCATTTGTAACCCTTATTGACAAAATGATTCTATTTTAATCGCTTCTTTTATCACTTAGAGTTTTGCTTAACTCTTACAGAATCAGCTTTTTAGCTTTTGGCTTAACCCGAACTCAAGTTGATTACTCTTTTTCTTCATCAAGACTCACTACCCAGCACTGTAAAGCCATTTTCGTAGAGTTAATCACCTCCATCAAGCTGCCATATTTAAAAGTCATGCAATCACCATAATCTTGACTGAGATTATGGTGATTGCCTTGCTATTTGATTTAGTTATCTGTAATATATATGACTAAGCTAAAAAATACTATAACTTGATTGACTAGATGTAGTTTAAAGCAAGGAGACTAAAGTCAGGATGTGGTTGGATAATTGGAATCGATGGAAAAGAGTGTCTTTAAAAAGTTTTATTTCGCTGTTTTTGGTAGCAGTCAGCTTGACTGTAACGACTGCATCCTGCTCTCCTAGCAACACTAACGGTGGAGCTTCACAAACAAAAGAAATTACTCTGGTAAGCTACGCCGTTACCCGCACTGCCTATGAAAAAATTATTCCCTTATTCGCTAAACAGTGGCAAGAAAAAACCGGGCAGACCGTGAGATTTGACCAAAGCTACGGCGGATCAGGCTCTCAAACCCGTGCGGTAATTGACGGCTTAGAAGCAGATGTCGTAGCTCTAGCACTATCAGCAGATACTTTACAAATCCAGGATGCCGGACTGATTCAGCCAGGCTGGGAGAAAAAGACACCCAATGGCAACGGTATTGTCCACCGCTCTGTGGGCGCGATCGTTACCCGTGAAGGCAACCCCAAAAATATTAAAAATTGGGATGATTTAGCCCGCGATGATGTTAGTGTAATCACTGCTAACCCCAAAACCTCTGGTGGCGCTCGTTGGAACTACATGGCCTTGTGGGGAAAGATAACTAAAACAGGCGGGACTGAAGCACAAGCCAAAGAATTTGTCACTAAAGTCTATGCCAATGTGCCAGTATTGCCGAGAGATGCCCGTGAAGCTACTGACGCATTCTTTGCCCAAAAACAGGGAGATGCCCTCATTAACTATGAAAACGAAGTAATCTTAGCGAAACAGCAGGGACAAAATTTACCCTACGTAGTTCCTGATATCAATATTTCCATCGATAGTCCCATTGCCGTAGTCGATAAGTATGTTGATAAGCGGGGTACTCGCGAAGTAGCAGAAGCCTTTGTCCAGTTTCTCTTTACCCCTGAAGCCCAGCGCGAATTCGCCAAAGTGGGCTTCCGTCCAGTAGTACCAGAAGTAGTCGCAGAATTTGCCGCTAACTATCCCAAAATCACTACCCTGTTCACCATCGAAGATTTTGGCGGATGGAATCAAGTCAGTCCCAAGTTCTTTGCTGACGGCGCAATTTTTGACGACATCCAGGCGAACATTGCCCGACGTTAGCATCTAACTTATATTCGTTAGCCATGACAGTTTCAAATACACAGTCTAATTTTTCCCTCGCACCCAAAAATTGGCTTAAGCACTTTTCTTTGCCGTGGGGGGTTACCCTTACCTATATCTCCATCGTCCTATTGCTGCCTGTTGCTGCCTTGATTCTTCGGGCTACAACACTCTCACCCGCAGAGTTTTGGCGACTGGCCACTGCCCCCATTGCCCTATCAGCCTACAGCATCACCTTCGGTACTGCCTTATTTGCAGCCGCTATTAACTGTGTGGCAGGTACTGCTACAGCTTGGGTTCTGGTACGCTACGACTTTCCTTTTAAGCGAGTTTTGGATGCGGTGATTGACCTACCCTTTGCCCTACCTACGGCGGTTGCAGGTATCACTCTTGCCACAGTTTACAGTGAGCAAGGCTGGATTGGCTCGCTTCTTACGCCTTTTGGTATTAGAGTTTCCTTCACTCGGTTGGGGGTGGCGGTGGCGATGGTGTTTATTTCCGTCCCCTTTGTTGTTCGTACTGTACAGCCAGTGCTGCAAGAACTTGATTTAACAATAGAAGAAGCTGCCTGGTCTTTAGGGGCTTCCCGATGGGTAACTTTTTGGCGGGTGATATTACCCCCTCTGATACCAGCTATCCTGACAGGTACAACCCAGGCTTTTGCTAGGGCTGTGGGAGAGTATGGCTCGGTGGTCTTGATTGCTGCTAATGTTCCCTATAAAGATTTAATTGCTCCCATTTTAGTATTCCAACGCCTCGAACAAAACGACATCCCTGGGGCGACAGCTATTGGCACAGTTCTTTTGCTGATTTCCCTATTGCTGCTGCTGGCAGTGAATTTCTTGCAAACTTGGAGGCAACGCTATGGTGCTTGATGTCAGATCGAACCAGTCTCTTCCATCTGGTGGAGTAAAACCCAAGCAAGCTGGAGATTGGGGCAGAACTATTTTGATTGGGGCAGTGGTGGCTTATTTTGTGCTGGTATTGCTGCTCCCCACTCTTTATGTCTTCATTGGAGCTTTTAGCCGGGGTATTGCTCCATTTTTTGCCACTCTTACTAGCCGTGATTTCACTCAAGCTGTGCGGTTGACAGCACTAGCGGTAGCAATAGCAGTGCCGTTTAACGTCGTCTTTGGTCTATGTGCCGCCTGGGTCATTGCCCGCCGTCGATTTCCAGGACGCACGTTGCTACTAAGTATTATTGACTTGCCTTTTTCTATTTCACCCATTGTTACAGGTTTAATGCTAGTCTCCCTCTATGGACGTAATGGGTTACTTGGCCCCCTACTACAATCCTTAGATATCAGGGTTATCTTTGCCTTTCCTGGTATTGCTCTGGCGACTATGTTGGGGGGAATGCCCTTTGTGGCGCGGGAAGTGATTCCGGTACTAGAAGAAGTCGGGACTCAAGAAGAAGAAGCTGCTAAAACTTTGGGTGCTAGTGAATGGCAAACATTCTGGCGAGTGACACTACCTTCTATTCGCTGGGCATTATTGTATGGCGTAATTCTCACCACTGCTCGAGCGATGGGAGAGTATGGTGCTATTGCTGTGGTATCGAGTAATTTAATTGGCCGTACACAGACTTTAACTTTATATGTAGAAGGGGCTTATCGTAATTACGATTCCCAAAGTGCCTTTGCTGCTTCGGTGGTACTTGCCGGATTGGCTGCTTTCACTCTGGTGCTTAAAGAGTTGTTTGAACGCCGCATTAGGAGCAAAAATGAAGGGGACAGCTAATACCGCTACGCGGAAGTCAAAAGTAGTCAGTGCTTTGCGCGGGTTTCCCGCGTTGTAGCAAGTGTCGTCGGCTCTACGGACTTGTTCGCGCAGCATCTTTGCTACGCAACGCTACTGCGAACGACACGCTCCGCGTTGGCGTAGCCTCTCGAAGAGAAGAGAAGGGAGAGAAGCAACTGACGTTCAAAAGTCAAAAGTCAAAAAGCTTTTATAAAGGTTCAAAACCTCTGTTGACAACACGCTCCGCGAACGTCAGAGAAAAAGTCCTTATATCTCTCAAGGTATGTAAAAATTCCACACCTTGTTGGTGGCTTAAAACAATAATGATAATTATTTTAAAGGGGGATGAAGGGGCTGCCGTCGGCAGCCCCTTCATCCCCCTTTTGTTCGCTTGGGCAATTGGCGTGAGTTTAATTATTCGACTATTATCACAGTCAGTAAATATTACTATAGAAAAACCAGTAAATGAAACGAATTTACTTCCTAAAGAACGGGTAATTATCAATAATGAATAAAATTTTCAATTGCAATATAGAGCTTATTGATATAATAAGGTTACGTATTATAAACTGAAAACTAGAATTTCAAATTCTGTTTAGTTCTAGATTTTTTGGACTTTTTATTCTAAAGTACGGTTAATTGATTAAATTACTGTATAAATATGAGTGAGATTAAAAACGGTGGTCAAGAGTTGTTATCACAAACCCCAGAAAATTTGCCTAAAACATTATTACAGAAACTCAGAGGCGGATTTTTCTTAGTGATTGGATACTTATTATCACCACTATGCTGGTGGAATGATTTGGTATTCAATTTACCAATTGCTTATTTTTTCGGCTATATTTGTAGCCTGTTTGCACCTCAATTACTTATGCCTTGCGTTATCATTGGTTACTGGCTATCTAACATTATTGGTATTCTGTTAATGCAAGCTGGTGCAATCGATATGTTGCAAAAACAAAATCAAGAACGCAACTTTAAAAAGAACTATTGACAGGCTTAGTTTCTTCCACTGCCTATACATTTTTGATTTTGGCATTAATCCAGTTTAAATTCCTGGATATTCCGAGTTTCTTTCCTGTTAGTTAGTGAAACCCCCAGTTTTTCCCACTGGGTTACGATATCATAGGCAAAATATTTTAATCTTAGAATATCGCTTGTAAATTTGCTTTACTTCTTAAAACTTAAAAATAAATGAGCATTTACTCAAAAGACATCATATTTTTCGGATATGTTAATTTAGCTCTTGAATGCAGATAGTCTAAAGCTTGAGACTAAATTGTCAAGAGCAAAATAAGTAAAGTTTATTTACATCAACTACCAGACTAATATATAAATGCTAATCTATTAATTGAAGCTACAAAGCTTCCCTGGCAGATGTAACAGCTAGAGTGTAGTTAGTATAAGAGGTAAAAACGCTGTTTAATATCATATCTGTCTCGATCAAAACCAACAACACCCAACGCGAAAGTTAATATTTCCTCAAATAGCCGAAAATGGGGGCTATGTAACGGCTTTTCATTGCTTGCTCTGAAGTTGTGAAACTGATTACATCCCTAGTTAAAATGAACAAGGAGAGGAAATAGTTATAACTAGTAGATGTTTGGGTGTTGTTGTTATAATTTGTTATTCCTAATAGTCTATGGCTTTGTGTAGGTAAGGCTTGCGCCTAAGTAATTAATTAAGAGATTTAGAATATCTTTAGCGTCAGCTTTTTCGTAGGGAAGCGATCGCTTCCCTACGTTAGCAATGAAGTGAGAAGGGTAGAGAGATTTTTTTGACAGATGCTCGACTCCGTGTAAAATTATACGCAATGAAATAAACACAGACAGCTAAGATAGTTTCTTATGTCCATTATTGCGCTCAGAGCATGGTATCTCCAGGATTATGAGCCGATTTCAGAACTGGAAAAGCGTCTGCCAGACATTCGCCTCAGTAAAAAAAGCCTGCTGAGATCGGCGTTGCGTGCAGATTTTTTAGAAGATAGTGACGAAGTTAAAAAATCTACTTGGTTTAACCGCTATCTAGAGGGAGAAAACATAGAATTTTATGTTGAAGGTAGTGGTGGCTATTGTGTCGCTAACATTGACTTGATTAGCCATGAAATTTATTTTACCAAGCAGACGCTATTAGCGCAGTTAGAACCAACAATTTTTTTCTCCTATCAAATTGAGTATGCCGCAGCCAGTGATGCGCTGAAAGAGGGATTGCGGAAAAGTTTAGAAACTTTAAACTTGCGATCGCGCCTCCCCCTGACACTGGTAGAATCATATCGTCCTAGGAATGCACCAATCCGACTCAACCGCACAGTGATGCGAAAAATCCGGAGAAGTTTGTTGTTTATTGCTGACACTACACCAATTGCTAGCATGGATGGTGAAGAAACTCAGCAATTAATTCCTAGTTCTAATGTGTGCGTAGAAGTTGGCTATGCGATTCAAAGCAAGCGTTCTGAACAAATCTTGCTAGCACAGATGCAACGATCAGATATGGAAGGACAATTTCCTTTTGATTTACCTACCCAGCAAATTGTACAATTTCAAGATATTGACGAACTAAATAAAATCCTTACCAAGTCAATGGAAACTCAACTGGCAAGATTTAAGTTGTTTTTTTGAATAATTGCACAGGTTTATTTTGCAGTTCAGTCGCAATTAGTTTTACCCGTTCCACTACATCAATCATGTATTTATAATCGGGTATTTGTCCATTAGGGACATAGCCAACTTCTTGCGCTAAAACACCAGGAAACTCACTCATGACTTTGCGGATATATTCCTGGCGATTACGTTCTACAGTGGGGCTAATTAAAACTACCCCTGGAGGGACGTAGTGAGGATCTGTGTAGAGGACACGCAAATCGGTTTGGCTGATTGGGGAACTGTAGAGATTCAATTCTGCCATTGAAATCGCACCAGCCACCGCTTTCCCTTCCACTACCCACTCTAGAAGCGTTTTAGGAGTGGGTGCAAACATGATTTCTGCTAGTGTTAAGCCGTAAAGATTATAAAGCGGTAAATAATATCCTGTAGCTGAACCTGGTTGACCTAAAGCTACGGTTTTACCCTGTAACTGCTTTAAATCGTTGATGGGGTTATCTTTACGAACCAC
Source organism: Anabaena sp. CCY 9402-a (assembly GCF_963920945.1). Lineage (NCBI taxonomy): Bacteria > Bacillati > Cyanobacteriota > Cyanophyceae > Nostocales > Nostocaceae > Anabaena > Anabaena sp. CCY 9402-a. Next base: position 48,773 of record NZ_CAWUDL010000027.1, on the reverse strand, counting down.
GAATATTGAGCGTAAATTAGTCACACCCACCAAAGGAAAAATCGGTACATATTGAGAGCGTGCGATCGCCACTGCGGCTAAACCTGGAGGTGCAAACACCAAAGACCAAGCCTGAGCCTCTAAACGCTCAATCGCTTTATTTTCATTAAAAGTAGGCTCTAATTGAATACTCGCTTTGGTTTTCTCTGCTAAGTAACGATTGAATTTTGCATATTGGTTAATTATTTCTGCTCCTCCATCATAATCAATCACACCAATGGTTAACTTACCTTGAGAAGTTGGTGCTGACGAGCATCTAGCAACTGTAAACCCTAGTAAATTTAAAAGAAATAAACGCCGTGAAAATCTCCACACCATCACTATTTATGTTTAAATAATTTGTTGTTAGAACCGCTTAGAGATTAAGCCTGGTTAAAATCATACCTAAGTTATGAACCAGAAAAAATTTAACATTTGTTTACTTGAGTTAGTTATATTATGACCGACAATCTGATAAAATATGTTATTCTTCTAAAGATTTTATATTTAAATTGACATAAGAAAAACAACCGCTATAAAAAAGACAAAATAAGATAAAAACCTCTGTCTGCATAGCTCCTGATTGATTTAAAATATCAATATTTAAGCGTAATTAAATATAAATCATGTTAAATAACTTAAAAATAGGTACTAAATTCAACTTACTTTTAATATTAGTTTTCATAGCCAGCATTTGCCTCAGTGGTGCTATCTTATCTAGCGTGTTACAACGAAGAGCGCAAAATGAAGTCAGTTCCCAAGCACTGATTTTAATGAAAACCATGAATTCCGTAAGAACTTATACACAAAATAGAATAAATCCTTTATTAGCTCCTCAGCTAGAAACAGCAACAGCATTTATCCCAGAAACAGTACCAGCTTTTTCTGCCACAGAAGTCTTTGAAAATTTTCGCCAAACTGAAGGAAATGAAAATTTTCTCTATAAAGAAGCCACACTTAATCCTACCAACTTGAGAGATAAAGCCGATAGTTTTGAAACTCAACTTGTAGAGCGTTTTCGTAGAGAATCCAAGATTAAAGAAATTGTCGGCTTTCGCTCATTACCTGAAGGCGATGTATTTTATATTGCGCGTCCCCTAGCAATTACACAACAGACTTGTTTGCGATGTCATTCCACACCAGAACTAGCTCCTAAAAGCCAGTTGACAACCTATGGGACAAAAAATGGTTTTGGATGGAAACTGAATGAAATTGTTGCGGCTCAAATAATTTCTGTCCCCTCCAAAGAAATCTTTAATTATGCCCAAAGTAGTTGGTCGTTGATTATGGGATTGTTAATTGCTATTTTTACTGTGGTGCTGCTTTTAATTAATTTTCTAATCAAAAAAACTGTTATTCAGAGAATTAAAAATATAGAAAGAATTGCTCAAAAAGTTAGCACTGGCGATATGAGTGCTGATTTTGATGAAGGCTCAAAAGATGAAATTGGTGGTTTAGCAGCAGCATTTAATCGTATGAAATCTAGTTTAAAAATAGCGATGGATATGCTTAATAGTCAATAGTAGAGAGACGTAGCTCTACTTTCCAGACAGTAACCGTTGTTGGAATTGTAAAGCTTTTTGAGAGTCTGGAATGCTAGCCGCTAAAATTTTCACGAACTCTGTCCGAGAAATGGACACAGCAGCTAATTTAAGAGCTTTCTGCACTAGAAAAACACCCATTGGGCCAATTAAATCTACCAATTCGCGCTCACATTCACGTACAAAACTTTCACTGATTGTTGAGTTGATGGTGGGAGGCGTAATGCTTGGCGATGTCTGAGAGGAATTTTCTGGCTGAGGACTAGTAGATTCTTCTAGTAACAGCGACATTACCTTTTGCTGAAACTTAGCGCGTTGATTTTCTGTGAGATGTAGAGACAAATTATCTATGAGTTCTTGGTAACTGGGTGCTGATGCTGCCAGTCTTAATAATGTCTTAGCTACAGGGCCAACTAATTCTAGCAGCATCTTTTCCAGGCGATCGCTCTTTTCTGCCGACAACATAGAACCAGTTTGATTACTAACTGCCTGTTGTTGAGATGATGTATTTGGGATCTGTAATGTCAAAATTGATGGTGTCTGAGTTAATTGAGTTTCCGCTTCCGGATGAAAATTCTGTTGAAGAGCTTCTAAAACCTCTATTGCGGACTGATAACGTTGTTTGAAGTTGTTTAGCACCATCTTTGATATCACAGATGCTAAAGTAGGACTCACCATTGCCCGATATTGCCAGAGAATTTCTCCTGTGTGGGGGTCTTCTTCAAATTCCCTGGGATGTAGTCCTGTGAGTGCTTGGATACAAATTACACCCAAAGAATAAATATCACTGTTGGAGTGCGGTTTTCCTCGCCCCTGTTCTATAGACATATATCCTGGTGTACCAATAGCCACAGTCATCTCTGTTTGTCCAGGGGTGGTAATCATTTGCGTGTGGACTTGTTTAACCGCGCCAAAATCAATCAGCACCAATTTACTATCATGAAAACGTCTGATAATATTTTCCGGCTTAATATCTCGATGGATGACGTTGTAACTATGAATAAATGTGAGGATATTTAATATCTGCTGCAACAGGAAGATAACTTTGTCCTCCGTCCATCTTTGACCAGATGTGATTTCAGCTTTGAGAGAATTTCCCTCAATATACTCTTGCACCAAAAAGAACTCTTGCTTTTCTTCAAAATATGCTAAAAGCCGAGGAATTTGCTCATGATGACCGAGTTTTTCCAGAGTTTCTGCTTCACTGGTGAATAACCTTCTGGCAGTTTCCAGAAATTCGGGGTTATGAGTGACAGGACGAAAGTGCTTGACAACACATCTAGGATAGCCTGGACGCTGGGTGTCTAGCGCAATATAAGTTTGACCGAATCCTCCTCCCCCTAAGATTTGGAGGACTTGATAACGACTAGCTAGTAAGTTTCCTAACATTTTATGACTTGTCTAAGTCCTCACTCTCATATTGACATAATCACCAATGTACGGAGAAATTATTCAGAAAACCTATACTGCTGCAATACTTTACGGTCAAAAATGCTTGGGAACTGATGAAAGCATTGAGCGTCTAGAGGGAAAGTAAAAGTGAAGAGTGAGTGATTAAGCTGCTCTTGCTCCCGTATGCTTACCCTTTTCATTCTGGCGTATCTTGGTTAACAATAGGTTGAACATTTTTCATAAAGATTCAATCTTATGCCTAGAACCCCAAATGAATACGCCGTCTACCTCTTACTAGAAAGTGGTCATCGAGAAGAAGTCAGGTTTCCTACTATCCAAGAATTTCAAAAGTGGTATAGTGGCGAACTTGTACCCAAATCTGCTTCTAGTGATTTCATTAGCGTACCAATCAAAAATATTCAAGGGGAGTATATGGTCTTGCGTCCATCCCGGATTGTGGCAATTCGGGTAGAACCTGTGTTTAGTTCTAGTGTTGAAAGATTTAACTAATGATGAGAAAAACCCTTGCTTTGCTTTCCTTGAGTCTGGGAATTGCCTTTATAAACCCAATTGCTGTTGCTCAGGTAATTATTAATGTACCGCCACCCAATTCCTCTACTTCTGAGTTACAACCACCAGTCAAGCCAAGCACTCCTGAGATTGAACAACCCCTCAAATTAGTACAGGTCGGTAATTGTACTGCCCAAAATACTTGCTTGGGTTGGGATGAGCAAATTTTGGGTAGCAGGGGTAAACCAGGCGATCGCCAAGCACTTTTAGCATCAATTGATCACAGCCTACGTTATCTAAACACGAATACGGCACAACGTATATATCAAAATTATCCCGTCCAGGGGATTACCCTAGATCGGGTGCGTCGAAGTTTGCTGCGGTTTCGTCAATTAGTCGTTAATTCCAAATCTACAGCCCAACTACAAGCCGCAGTCCAGCGAGAGTTTGCTTTTTACCAGTCTGTAGGCAACGATGGCCAAGGTAGTGTCAAGTTTACCTCCTACTACCAGCCTGTTTATAATGCCAGCAGAGTTAGAACTTCAGCATATAAATATCCCCTTTATCGACTACCGCCTAATTTTGACAAATGGCCGACACCCCACCCCACACGCCTGCAATTGGAAGGTAAAAATGGGTTACTGGGAAATAAAAGCAAGTTGCGCGGTTTAGAATTGCTCTGGTTTCGCGATCGCCTCGATGCCTACATGATACATATTCAAGGTTCTGCTCAAATTCAGTTAGCTGATGGCACAAGAACTTCTATCGGCTATGCAGGCGCAACCGATTATCCTTGGACGAGTATCGGGGGAGAATTAGCCAAAGATGGTAAATTGCCATTATCAGGCTTGACAATGCCCAAAATGATCAGCTTTTTCAAAGCACAACCCCAGGAATTAAATAACTATCTACCGCGTTGGGAACGGTTTGTTTTCTTCCAGGAAGCGAAGGGTAGACCAGCTACAGGCAGTATAAATGTCCCAGTGACTGCCGAACGTTCTATTGCTACAGACAAGTCTTTAATGCCTCCAGGCGCACTAGCACTAGTTCAGACTTCGCTACCTTATCCGGCTACTGGTGGCAAGCTAGAGTATCGTCGAGTTAGTCGTTTTGTACTGGATCAAGATACAGGTAGTGCCATCAAAGGCCCAGGCAGAGTAGATTATTTTATGGGAACTGGTAAACTAGCAGGCGATCGCGCCGGTGTTACAGGCGGCAATGGATCACTATATTATTTACTCCTGAAATAATTGAGCAATTCAATGAGTGGATTTTAGATTTTGGATTGGGTTTCCATCTAAAATCCAAAATCTAAAACTCCCAGTCCCCAGTCCCCAATCCCTAATATGGCGGATAACCAAAATCATCTTCATCAGGATAAACATAAGAACTAGAAACCGCAGCCACTGCCATTTTTGGTGTTTCTGTTCTCACGGGTTCTTTTGCAAAATCTTTGTGATCTTCAAAGGCTTTACAAATAATTGCTGATTCTGGTGAATCTGAAGCAATCAAGTAATTAGTTAAAGTTCCCACTGTAGGATGTTCATAATCGACAGTGGAAGCTACCAAAACAGTATTTGGTTCAATTCCTCTTTCTTCACACTCGATAATGGGACAAAAGATGCCGTGAGCATGGAATAGAGAACCTTTTGGTGTAATTGGCTGCTTACGGAATAAAGCATAAGCTCTTTCTAATTCCGCCACAAAACCACTAACTACTTTACCCTGTTGAAAATCGCAATAAGTTTTACTAAAACTTGCTCCTGCTACCCCGTTAAGAGTTAATTGTAGTGGTGATTCATGTAAGAAGTTTTTATTTTCACCTACTAAGAAAATCAGGTAACGAGTGAAGGTTTTAAATTTTAATTTATCTGCTAAAAACGCGTCATAATTATCTTTGAGTGTCCCCAGTTTTATGCCAGTTTCTCTATCTTTAACCGACAAAGGCCCCCGACGCACTATGACTATGCGGGGAGTCGCCGTCATAAAAACTGTTTCTACCCCAGAACTAAATTCGTGTTCTACTTGCTGCCAATTATCATCAGGCTGAAAACCCACAGCCTGGGCGTTATCCAGTTTAATAGCTAAACCGTGGGATTGTACTCCATCAGCACCATACCGAGGATTTATCATCTGACACCAGGGGATGACTTGAGAAGGCGGTGCGTTGAATTTTTCATCCTCAAAGTCGAACTTAGCAGATGCTTTCATCGTTTTAGGCACGGTGGTACTTTACTATACAAGTTTATCAATAAGTTGCTGATGAGCAAACAGGCGTACTGTTTTTCCAGATTAAAGCAGAATCAATCTTTGTTGCAATCCCTGTTTTCTTTTTTAACAACTCCTCACCAGTGTGAGGTTGAGGGAATTGTGATTTTTCATGATTTTACGGGAAGCGATCGCAAAACGGCTAGCTGAAGTTCAATTTAGGGTAAAGTGTAATTTTCTTATCTCCACTACCAGCAGCTAATTTCTGACCATCGGGACTAAAAGCTACGGTATAAACTGCATCGTCAGCACCTTGATAGGTACAAATTTCTGTACCTGTGGCTACCTGCCATAACTTTACCGTCTTATCTTTACTACCACTAGCTAATATTTTGCCATTTGGATGAAAAGCTACAGAACAAACATCATTGTTATGGCCTGTTAATGTACGAATTGCTTCACCAGTATTCATATCCCATAACTTAATTTTTTTATTTTGGCTACCACTAGCTAGAATTTTCCCATCGGGGCTGAAAGTTAGAGAATTAATATTGGCAAACCAATCATCATCTGTATTAATAGTTTGGACTTTTTTTTGATTTAAATACCAAAGTTTAATATTTTTATCTTTACTACCACTAGCTAGAATTTTCCCATTTGGACTAAATACAACACATAATACATCATCAGAAAATCCCTGGAATGAATATAATTCTTTTCTTTTCTCTAATGACCAAATTTTTACATTCTTATCTTGGCTACCACTAGCTAAAACTTTTCCGTCAGGACTGAAAGCAACAGAATAAACTTTCTCTTCATGTCCTGTAAAGGTTAAAATTTCCTGACCTGTTTCTACATCCCATAACTTAATAGTTTTATCATCGCTACCACTGGCTACTGTTTTCCCATCTGGACTGAAAGCTACTGTATTGACACTTCCAAACCATGAAGATTCGCCATGTCCCTTCAGGGTGTAAGATTCTTGATTAGTTAATAATTGCCAAATTTTGACTGTTTTATCCTCACTAGCACTTGCTAACAACTTTCCATCAGCACTAAAGCTAACTGAAAGAATCTTATTGGAATGACCTTTGAGAATTTGCACAGGTACTAGATTTTGTATATTTTTAGGAGAAAAATTTTCCATCCGATAATGTAAGTGCCGTATAAAAATTACAACCATATTACTTAGAAAAGTATTATATAAGAATCTGATTTAATTTTTTAAATAATCTTGGAGGACTAAAGTCCTCACTACAAACTCATCAAAATTTAATGGGATGAATCACTATCTGACAAAGTTTGACGGGTTGTCTTTTGACAAATTGGCAAATCTCACTTAAATTGCCCCATAAAATTAAGTAGCCTTCCCAATAAGTAGGGAAAGGAGTATAGGAAAGATAAGCAAGAGAGTTACTCATGCCCAATGCCCATTCACTAATGATCTCCTTCAGTACCCATTACCACATATGCTAGATTTATCACTCATCACTATTCTGGGTTTTCTGGGTAGCTTTGGGCATTGCTTCGGGATGTGCGGGCCGCTAACGGTGGCGTTTTCCCTGTCTAGTCACCAGTCAAATGCACAGAAAACCTCTTCAGCAGGGGTATTAACTTTAGAAAAATCCTCTAATACTTGGCAGCAACAATTAACATTCCATGTGTTGCTAAATCTAGGACGAATGTTAAGTTACGGCTTAGTTGGTGCTGGTATTGGGGCTTTGGGTTCGGTACTTTTACAAGGTGGACAGTTGGCGGGTGTGGGTAGTGACTTCCGCCGTGTAATGGCAATCATTACTGGTGTGATGCTGATTTGGTTTGGTTTAGGGCAAATTACACCCAACTTACTTCCCCACATTCCCCTCCTGCATCCTTTCTTAAAAGGTGGCTTACATAATCGGCTGAGTTCCGCAATGATGCAGCTATCTTTACAACGGCGATGGTGGACACCGATAACTTTGGGCATGACTTGGGGTTTAATGCCTTGTGGTTTTTTGTATGCAGCCCAAATTAAAGCGGCGGAGACTGGTAGTTTATGGCTGGGTATGGCCACTATGTTGGCCTTTGGCTTAGGAACAATGCCTACCATGCTGGGTGTCGGTGTATCTACTGCCTTGGTGAGTCAAGATAGGCGTAGTCAGTTATTTCGTTTAGGTGGTTGGGTAACACTGACTATTGGCGCAATTACCTTGCTGCGGACTGGTGACACGATGGTAGATTATACCGGACACGCGGCGTTATTCTGTCTGATACTGGCGTTAATTGCTCGCCCCATTAGTAAATTGTGGGCATCTCCTTTACGCTATCGTCGCGCTTTGGGAGTGGGGGCTTTTATTTTAGCTGTAGTGCATACCACCCATATGATTGAACATTCCTTGCAATGGAATTTGGCTGCCTTTTGGTTTTTACCGCCAGAGTTTCAACTAGGGATGGGTGCTGGTGCTGTAGGATTGGTATTAATGACCCCCGTCGCACTCACCAGTTGGGAATCATTGCAGAAATCTTGGGGTAAAAGCTGGCGAAAAATTCATTTATTGAGTGTACCTGCTTTGCTCCTGAGTGTGATTCATGCGGTGTTGATTGGTTCTCATTACTTGGGTTCTTCACAATTAACTTGGGGGAATAAACTAGCAACACTGCTATTGGGACTGATCAGTCTGGGTGTATTGCTAGTGCGATCGCACTTTTTTTGGTCAAAGTTAACTGTAGAAAAGTTTTATGTCCCACCAAGTAAATCACGGTAAAGCTATCACCTCTGTTTCTGTTTTGAGTTGCTTAATGCTGGGGTTAACTAACTTTCATCCAGCTTTAGCTCACAAGGTACAAGTAGCAGCAGATGTTGGTGCGACACTCCACATTGAACCGAATGATACACCCCGTGCTGGAGAAACTACACAAGCTTGGTTTGCCTTGACGCGCAAAGGTGGTAAAGCTATTCCCCTGGCACAATGTAATTGTCAATTAGCAGTATATGCTGAACCCCACATTCCCGGAGAACCGGCACTGCTAGAGCCATCCTTACAACCAGTCAACGCCGAACGCTTTCAAGGCATCCCAGGCGCAGATATTACCTTCCCCAAACCAGGAATTTATCAGTTACAGCTAACAGGAAAACCCAAATCTGGGGAAACTTTCCAATCGTTTAAGTTTAGCTTTAATGTGACTGTGGCGATTGGTTCTAGTAGTGCATCAAAACAGGTACAAAGCCAACAATCCATCAATGATGTTGTCGCCGAGAATAAATTATCATCATTTCCAGTATGGGCGATCGCTATCCCAGCTTTAGCAGTTGGCGGTGTATTATTTATGTTTTTGCAAAAGAACAAAGGAAGTGGTAAATGGTGAGTGCTGTTAGCAACAATGCGGCGTTGAGCAGCGTGCTGAGTGCTGAACCTCCCACTAGCGAAAAAAATTCATACTTCATAATTCGTGAAAAAAATATTCTTGACTTCCTTGAAGAGTTGATATTTTGTAGCTTTCAATCTTCACAGATTAAATAAAACCTTCTGCCCTCTGCCCTCGTACTTCTGCCTTCTTTAAATTTAATCTTGTCTCTCTGGAGTTAGATAAATCTAGCACATTGGTTGGGAAATAAATGTGACTTACGCTAGAGGAAAAGTTAGTTTTTAGCAACTAACATGAGTAACTGTTGGTCAAATTTAGTAATTGAACTAAAACCACGAAAATAGCACACAAATCACTGCTTATTTAGATGTAGTAAATAAGTGAGTAAGCTTGTTATTAGTTAAAAGGAGGAATTGGTGAACAGTCTAATATCTTTAGGGAAAAAACTGCGACTGCGCCAAGTTTTTTCTGTATTTTTGGCTGGACTATTGTTAATCTTTAGCACTGCTTGTAGTCAAGCCAATCCCCAAGGTGCGAATCCTCAAAATCCTGCTGTACAAGCTGGCGGTGCTAATAATCCTTATAAAAATGGTGGAGACAAATATACCAAATATAGAATGTCTACAGATCCGAAAATCACTAACACAAAGACCCGTAAAGAAAATGACCAAGCTAGCCTACAAAGCAACGCACAGATATTGATTGCTACTAATAGAGAATCCGAATTACTCTATCCTGGTGCAGAAACACCAACTGGAAGAGTTTTAAAAGAAGGGGAATTGCCAATCATTACTGAAAAAGACTACCAACAGCCAAAACCAGGTGGTTTAATTCAGCGTGAGCCAGATGTAGGAACTCGCATTCAAAAACGGATTGGAACTGTCCAAGAAAATGTGAAAGAAGCTTCTGGTTTTTTCAAAGAAAAAGCAGATGAAGCCAGTGCAAGACCTGAGTTACAAAAAAATTCCGCAGTTGGTAGATAACATTATTTGCCTTTTCCCATCATCAAAATTTCATTTTGGTGAACGTTTATATCGACTTACAAAATTCCAGGAGTACCCCTATGAAAAGAGTCATTCATTGGCTAAAAAATCTTCGTCCCTTAAAAGTCTTCACAGCCTTCTTAGCAGGAGTTTTTCTCTTAACAGCACAGGCTTGTAACCGTCCAGGAATAGCAGCACAACCATCACAGCCCGCCGGTCAAGCTCCTAATGTAGAGAGATACGACCCCACAAAAAGTTATCCTCTCAATCCACCTCAAGGTGGGATGAACAACTTTAGTGATATAGATCCCAGAGCCAGAGCCGAGGAGAAAGCAGCAGAAGCCAAAGCTAAAGCTTTGCGAGACATGGCTAAAAGAAATGTCGAACAAAAAGGCGTTGATAGCACAGAACAATATGTCCGCAATTATCGCCAAGGCACATCTTTAGGTGAAAGAGTAAAGAACCTAGGTGAAGATGTGGGTAGTTCTGCTGAAGAAGTGCGTGAAGGCGTTGCTAAAGGAACTCAGCGTGGATTGGAAAATATCAGAGAAAACACCCAAAATGCTACTGAAGACTTAGTAAAAAATGTTCAGCGTGGAGCAACAGATACAGGGAAAAGCATTCAGCGACAAGCTGAAGATACAGCTGATGCAGTGAATAGAACAATTAGATAAGCTAGATTTATCTAGTTTTGGAGATTGGTAATAGGGCATTGGGCATGAAAAATTGTCCAAAGTTCAAAAATTTAGAACCCCGGTTTTTTCAAAAAACCGGGGTTCTGTGATCATCAACTCTCTTGATTTTCACCTTTTCTCAAGAATGAACCGTCTTTCCAATTATGTAGAACTAGTTGGTGAACTTCTCGCCAGGGAAGATTGTATTTACGAGCTAATTCCGCACAATCTTCATATTCTGGCTGGATATTGGCAATACGTTGATCTGTTGATTGTCCTTGCCATGCAACTTTAATTCTTACTGTGCCATATTTCGTTTCTACTTGTTGGATTTCCCGTTGTAATATGGCGCGTTGTTGGGTAGTGCGACGGATGCCTAAAGTGGTGGTTTCGCGGAATATAACTGCTTCACAAGCAAGTAGTTTTTCTGGATGACAAATAACAGTTAGTAAAATCCCTGGACGAGATTTTTTCATGCCTATAGGTTGGGTAAAGACATCCACTGCACCAGCCTCAAACAAAGCCTCAAATACATAACCTATAGCCTGGGGGTTTAAGTCATCAATTTGAGTTTCTAGTACCGAAATGGTTTCTAACGTTGGGCTGGTTTCCCCAGAATCTATGAAATTTGGCTGTAAACTGGCACTTTCACCCAGCCACAGGCGTAGTATATTGGGAATAGGGAGATTGATTGTACCAGATCCTAATCCGATCTGTTTGATGGTGATTGGTGGCGGTGCGCCAAACTCTTTAACTAAGGTAGTAGCGATCGCAGCTCCTGTTGGTGTCACTAGTTCCCGATCAATCCCATTACTATAAACAGGACAACTCCGCATTTCCCATAACTTCAAAACTGCTGGTACTGGTACTGCCATTTGCCCATGCGCTGCCCGCACAGTACCCCCACCCGTAGGAAATGCTGAACAATAGAGTAAAGGGAATCCGGCTGCATCGCTAGCAATATCTAACCAATCCAATCCCAAACAAGTGCCAACAATGTCTACAATTGCATCCACAGCACCCACTTCATGAAAATGCACTTTCTCAGGAGCAATCCCATGTACCGCCCCTTCCGCGATCGCTAATTGTCGAAATACAGCCAAACTCCAAGCCTGGGACCGTGATGGCAACCCAGCGTGGAGAATCATTTGCTCGATTTCTGGCAGATGACGACCATGATGGTGTTCATGGTAATGGTGATGGTGGTCATGATGATGCTCAACTAAATCCACATGGACTTTTGTCGCCTGCTGACCATTTTTTTGTACCAGTTCCGCCCTTAACTTATATTCCTGATAAATACCCAAGTTATTGAGTTTTTCCGTTAAATACTCTAGGGGGACTCCCAGACTCACCAAAGCTCCCAAGCACATATCACCGGAAATCCCAGCCGGACATTGAAGATAAGCAATTTTGTTCATAAGCCAATAGTTATCAGTTATCAGTTATCAGTTACCAGTTACCAGTCACTTGATAACTGTTCACAGTTTACTGATTTAACTCCCTTGTCTTCATTTTGACTTTTGGCTTTTGACTTACCCTCCGGGTTAGCCGCTTTAGCGTCTATGACTTCACGGCGGTACTAGTCCCCTGTCCCCTATCACCTAATATATGAAGCAATTGCTTGTGTATGTAAATATGTGCAACGCTTAAGTTTACAGAACCTCTCTCGAAGAATTGATCCCTTCCTACTAGGGACATCACTATATAGGGCATCCATTTTATTATCTATGCCCAAAGCCCAATGCCCCATACCTAATACTTAACCGCAACCCAACATTTTATGGCAAAAATTATCGCTGTCCATCCGGAGAATCCACAAACTCGGAGAATAGAGGAAATAAGGTCTGCGCTTTCTAGTGGCGCAGTTATGCTATATCCAACTGATACAGTTTATGCGATCGGTTGTGATTTAAATGTCAAATCTGCGGTGGAAAAAGTCCGAAAAATTAAGCAGCTAGCAAATGATAAACCACTGACGTTTTTATGTCCTTCACTGTCAAATGTAACTACTTACTCCTTTGTCAGTGACACAGCCTATCGGATTATGAAACGACTAATACCAGGAACTTATACATTTTTGCTACCTGCAACCAAACTAGTACCAAAACTGGTACAAAGTCCTAAACGTAAGACCACAGGTATTCGTGTACCCGATCATAGCGTATGTTTAGCATTATTAGAAGCTCTAGGAAACCCGATTATTTCGACTTCGGCACATTTACCACCTGATGAGATAGATGATGGCAAATTTACACTAGATTCAGAATTAAGATTGTCACGCGTGGAGCTATTTGATCGTTTGGATAAATTAGTAGATGTGATTGTAGATACCGATCAAGAACCAACATATGAAGTATCTACCATCGTAGATTTAACGGGAGATGAACCCATGATTACGAGGCGGGGATTAGGTTGGGAAGCAGTAGCTGCATGGGTTTGACAATTGAACTTCACAGGCTTCCTCGCCAATTTCGGAATTATGTCAGAAAAATACTCCAGTTTCCCTATCGTCATAGGTACAAGGATTGGGAGCGGATAGAACAGGATGGCAGTGATGGAGACATATTAAGCTTTTTAGCTATTTTGAGGGCAAAGCAAATATGCTTGTGTTAACCTCGATTCGGTTGCTTGTGAAAAAAGCGACACACTACCTTCTCTGTAACTTTTTTTGATCGCTTACAGTCATGTATATTAGCAGTGCTTGCAATAGGTATTGATGGGTTTTCCACTCAAACCTGACTTCAGGTACTGTTTGTGCATTGCCTTTAAGGTGCAACACCACACCCAGGAAAAGTCATGAAACTAAATCTTGCAAATCTACCAACCTCCACATCTGCTTTTGTCAACGAAGTTGTTACTGAGGAGTTCTCCGCTACAAGTGCTTTGATGCAACTGCTATGTCAGGAAATGCAAGCTCAAGTCAAAGCAACACCAAGGTGTGTAGAAGCTATAGCTGAACGCATTGCTAAGGAAGTTAAACGAATTTGTGATAAGAGTTCCCGAATTCAAACCTCTGGTCAAGTTCAGTCTTGGCAAATTACTTTATCTCGTCATCGCCTGCAAAAGTGCCTACATTATTATCAACTAGGTTCTAGACGGGGACGGGTGGAATTACACAGTAATTTGGGTGCGATGGTTTACCGTCATGTAACTATTGCAGGTTCGGAGTTGGGTTTTGATGGTCGCTACAGTCTGATTGAAGATTTTCTCCAAGCATTTTATATTGAAGCCATTAAAGCTTTTCGGCGGGAAAACGAACTACCAGAAGATTACACTCCGCGCACTCAGTTGCAATTAGCTGAGTATATGGCGTTTACTGAACAGTATGCCAAGCGACGGATTAATTTACCCGGTGGAAACAATCAACAGTTAGTTATTTTACGCGCTCAAGGTTTCGCTCGTCGTCAGCCCCAAGAGACAGCTGTAGACATTGAAATGGCAGTAGAATCTGCCAAAGGTGAGGAAGCCGAATCTTACCAACGGAACTCGGCGGTACAACAAATTAGAGCGCAAATGGTCGCTCAAGCTAATTTTGATCCCTCAGAAGAATCAGAACGCGATCGCATTATCTCAGAATTAGTTCAATATTTAGATTCTCAAGGACAATCTGACTGTGTAGATTACCTGACGTTGAAGCTGCAAGACCTACCGGCACCCGAAATTGACCAAATTCTCGGTCTTACTAGCCGTCAGCGTGATTATCTGCAACAACGCTTTAAATATCATGTGCAGAAGTTTGCCAAGCAACATCATTGGCAATTAGTACATCAATGGTTAGGCGCGGGTTTGGAGCAAAAATTGGGATTATCTGGTCAACAGTGGGAAACTTTAATGATTACCATATCTCCCCAACAACAGGAACTCTTACAACTAAAAATTGCTAAACATAGTGATCAGGCGATCGCTAAAACCCTGAAATGCACCCCTAAGCAACTACAAAAGCGTTGGACACAATTACTAGATATGGCGTGGGCTATCCGCAACGGTCATACTGAAATGCAAACAAGCTAAAAAATTTAATCAGAAGGATACTTTCTGCTAAGTTAAATCAGTGTTTCTTATTACCTACGCGACATCCCTCCTATTTATTTTCTGTTCTTAGCAAAATTATTAAGGAAGTTAAAATAACAACTGCAAGAATATTCAATTCTATTATTGGGTAATACTTTAGAACCCCGGTGCTGAGAAACCGGGGTTTTTGAATCTCACAAATAATTGAGGATTGCTATATTTTTAGTACATTAATACTACAAAAATCTCTAGATTTACCCTTATATAATCTCAATTAAAAATTCATATTAAGTAATTACTCATTTGCGCCCACTTCCGTGAAATCCTGGAATACGTGGGATTTGTGCAAAGGGATTGGGGATAATGATGACTCCAGGCGCACGGGCAAATCAGGCGGGGAAGATTTTAGAAAGTAATGTAGATGCAATATTAACTGGTCATGGATATTTTCAAATTGGCAATCATGTCACAAAAGAATATTTGCTCAATGCGAGTTTATTAAACAAACGTTATGCCAAGCAGGTTTATATTGGTAATGGTATTTATCAATCATCTCTCAAAGTTGATTTCTATGTTATGGGATTGCCCGCCATCCCTTCTGGATTAATTATTGAATGTAAATGGCAAGAGAGTGGCGGATCTGTCGATGAAAAATTTCCTTATTTAAACCTGAATATTCAAGACTATTATCCAGCACCAACCATAATAGTAATTGGCGGTGAAGGTATGCGAGAAGGGGCGATTAAATGGTTAAAAAAACAAGTTGACTATAATCATAATTTACTAGCAGTACATACTCTAGATCGATTTATAGCATGGTCTAATAAAAATTTCTAATATGATGTAATTAATAATTCTTTAACCATCCCTCTTTTTTGGATATTAGAATTAATAGAGCGTGCAGCTTCTATTATATAAATTTTAAATTCAATTTCTTTATACAAGTTTCTAATAAAATCAGCATCGGAATTGCAGATGACTACTTTCACACCACGACTTGCTAGCTCTGCACAGATATTTCTTAATTTTTCTTGCTCTTTTTCACTAAATGAACTTTGGTGATAACTCGTAAAATAACTAGTGCTACTGACAGGATGGTAAGGGGGGTCGCAAAATACAAAATCTTCACTGCCAGTGGCATAATTGAGGATATCTGTAAAATCTGCTTGTTTAATTTTAGATGTGGTAAGTGTGGCTGAAGCTGCTCGCAGCAAATCTTCTGGACAAATATTTGGATTTGTGTATTTCCCTAAAGGCACATTAAACTTACCTTGGGAATTAACGCGATATAGTCCGTTATAACAAGTTTTATTTAGATAAATGAATCTAGCCGCTTTCTCTAAATCATTGCCGCTAGAGTTAGCCCTAATACTATAATAGTAATCTTTGCCATGTCTAAGTTTATGCTCTTTTAAAAGCAGAATTAATTCTTCAACATGATCACGAACACAGCGATAAACAGTAATTAATTCTGCATTAATATCAGTTAGAATAGCCCTCTGTGGTCGCAGATAAAAAAATAGCGCACCTCCACCTAAGAATGGCTCGTAATAATTTTGATAATTCTTGGGTAAATAGGGAATATATTGTTGTATTAATCTACCTTTGCCCCCAGCCCACTTTAAAAAAGGACGCGGGCAAGTTTCCTTAGAAATTTCACTAACCATTGCACTGCAACTCAGCTATAAGCTAATAAATATAGCATCAGAGTTCAGAAAATATACAGGAGTCAGAGCAGAAAGAGAGTCAGGAAATAATTTGACTAAGGAATATACTCGTGATACCAAAACCTGAGCCAGCCTGAAATCTGAGTGCTGTGTTCTGAACTCTCACGATATTACTAATGAAGGATATTTTATATTAACTGAGTAGTTTTCTAGCACATATAGATTACAATAAGTAAGAATAAAGTACATCAAAACAAACTTCGAGTCTATAACAAGGCAGTTTCAATTAAAATGTTTGACGGATTTTGGGATAACGTTTTTCGCTACCCCCGCTACTTGATTACTATCGTATTAGGTCTTCTGCTAAACACCCTTGAGCCGTTGTTCCCACTATTAAAACGTCCAGTAACCTTAGTAGCTATTTTGGGTTTATTTATAGGTGGACTGGCATTCCTCACTTTCACATTACGGGCAATGCTGGGACTGAGTACGATCTAGACTAAAACTATATTATGGATTATGGATTGACGAAACTCAGTCCTGAGTCATGAGCGGTGATTCTCACTCAGCACGGGCTTACACCCTGCTACGCTAAAGGAACGCAGCACTTTTAACTCAGCACTTTTTATCCCCAGGGCAGTTACTGTTGTCCTATATTACTTATACTTGTTGTTGTCCAACCTCTGTGGAGAGGCATGATTTATATGGCTACAAATCGCCGCGTTTCCCGTGTTGCTGAATTGATTAAACGGGAAGTTAGCCAAATGCTGCTCAATGGCATTAAAGATGACCGTGTAGGCACAGGAATGGTTAGTGTAACTGATGTTGATGTTTCTGGTGATCTCCAACACGCCAAAATTTACGTCAGCATATATGGTACAGATGAAGCCAAGGAAGAAACAATGGCGGGTTTGAAGTCAGCCACTGGTTTTGTACGGAGTGAACTGGGGGCGCGGGTAAGGCTGCGTCGCACGCCGGAAGTGATGTTTATCGAAGACCGTTCTATTGAACGGGGAAATAAGGTGCTATCACTATTAAATAAACTGGAGTATGAGCGATCGCAAGACACGAGCGATGAAAGTGATGAGCAACTTTTAGAATAAGTAGTCTCTACGACTTTGTCACCAGAGAACAATGGATCTCCGAAGAATCCGCCAAACGATTTACAGACGTGGTTAAAGCACGTCTGTTTTTATATGGGGACAGGTGACAGGGGACAGGGGACAGGTGACAGGGGACAGGGGACAGGTGACAGGGGAGCAGAGGTGACTCAATTTGGAATTTATATGCCCAATACCCAATATTAGGGGTGATAGCCCCTAAAGCTTTTATAGGCAAAAATGTTACAATTTGGTAACAAAATTACTATATTTTATGTTCTGATAACTTTACTGACAGCAAAAACCACTAACTAAATAAAAATTCATAATTCTGTTGCTATGTACTTACGTAACTATATGTTATTAAATGATGACTTAAGTGATAACTACAACATTTGCGGCATCCTAGCTACGCCGCAAGTCGGATATGACTTTTAATAGCTACTGCTACTCTAGAAACATCTCATTTCACCCGGCGACAGATGTTGATCTCCACCAATCAGTTAGTAAAGAACACTGACCTTAATCTAGAAATTACTGTTTGCTTTAAGAAATTATTAACTTATGGCTCTTAATCAGCTTTCCTAGTGTACGGTAGCCGTTATATCAATAATATTGGCAATAGTTTATACACTAACTTGACCTAGAAACTTCTAATTTTGTAGTTATGGCGCAATCTGGGTATCTCTAAAATATGGTTCTAATGTTCTAATCAGCTTTCTCACTGGTTGAATTTATCAGCCAGTTCTTTTCCAAATGCGGCGTCATGGGGATAATGTCAGGGAAAGTTGACATTCTTAACATTTATTTACATAATTTAGGAGTGTCTAGCGTCAAAATGGAATCAGTTCCGTATAGTAAACTACAAAATCTTCAGCGCAAGTCTAAATCCTTGTCATGTTTGTTCCCCATTATTAGTGGGAACACTATTTACGTGTAAATTTGTGAGTAAAAACCATGAGTGTGAATACGGTGCCCTCTATAAATTACTACTCTCTAGATGTAATTCAGGACGAAGCACGCCGACTAGTAGAAAAAGGAATGGTTAGCCGACAGCAGCCTATATATACTCTCTGTCAATACATTCCCGCCAGAGAATGGGTTTGTGTAGAGTGCGAGTTAGAGAAGTGTGATTTCTTATTACGCGATCGCATCGGCGATCTGATTGGTCGTGAACAATGGGACAATGACTAATCCAGGATTATTATATGAATTTAGATTTTGGATTAGGATGTGACTGGATTTGGCTACAAATGATTGATTGTCCAAACTAAGGGGCAATCTCTGCTTTTGATAACTCTTTCCTGATCCAAAATCTGAGTATTTCCAATATCTCTAAAGTCTTTGACTCTGATGCGTAAAATTTTTCAGGTCAGTCACCCATAGAAACAAGCTTTTGTGTAAATCCAGTTTCATACATTAAGAATTTTTGTGTAAATTAATACAGGAGCAGCTTTACGTGTAAAACTGCTCCTGTATTTTTTCTACAGTTAAATATTGACTATTTACAGCCTCAACTAGAAAACTCTAAAACTTCCCTAAGTCCTGATTCATTTAGTAATGTAAGATTTTATTTTCTGTTCTATTTGGTCGCTAATAATTTCTTTACCTATACTGGGTTGCTCAAGATTAACCCGAACAAAATTAGTCTTATCTGCGGCTGTAAATTTATTGTCATTATTAGAATCTTTGATAATTTTGATAAAAACTGCATTTTGACTGGGGAGAACAACCCAGTTGATGATTTTGGTATTGTTTGGTGTGACTTGCTGTAGATTTTTTCCCGATAAATCTGAAATATAGCCAATTACAGCATCTTGTTGATTGAGTTGTTTATCTTTGTTAGTATCTTGGTCAATAATTTGATAAAGCCAAACTCTTGTAGGTGGCTTTGTTGCTGCTTTTGTTTCTATTAAATCAAACGAATTTATAATTGCTTGTTTATCGAGGAGAAGATGAGTTTCACCATCTTGTTTACGATAAAATATTAAGTTATGTAAAAAAGTTGTGTTATTTCGTTTACTGTAACTGTCGCTATCTAAAATACTTCCTTTGTCATACCTCTTTGTGGCATTCACAGGAATCATCAAATAATCTGACTGTTCTTTAATAGTGAAGTTACCATAGCTAATTTCTGTCTCTTTCTGTTCTTGTGCGATCGCTTTGGCTTGCTCTGTTCTTCTATCAAGACTAGCACTGCAAGACAAGCAGAAACTAGCTAAAAACAGGGTTAATGCCATGTCTCTCAAAAAACTATAATTATTTTTCATGCACTTCTCTAGGAGGATTTATTTGGGGATGTCCCATTTTATTGTCCCCTAGAAAATCAGCAAGTAAAAAAATAGCCCAAACAAATGGGCTTTTTAAGAATATTTAAGGTATTTGAAGAACCCTAAATCAAAATGTCATTTCCTTAATTGTTGAGATGACACTCCTTGCATTATTGATCATATCTTAACATTCTTTGTGATTCAAATCACCTACAACATGAAAAAACCTGGTAGAGATTGACCAGGTTTTTTCATGTTGTAGGTGATTTCAAATCTTTAAATTTAACCAACAAGTAATTGAGAAAGTTTCTGACTAGGGTGGACTCTACAACTAGCAAATTCAGCAATCTTTGTTTTTCCGCTTTGGGATTTGGCTTGGCCTTTTTGGGCTTTTTACCACATGACATAAATATGCCGAAATCTGCTGGGGCTGATGACGGGAGACACCGAGCCATTTGCCCGCTTGGTTTGGTTTACCTTATTTGGTGTCTTGATATTTAAGTTAGCACCGAGGTTGGTGATGATCAACGCTTGGTTTACTAAAGTTGATATTTCGTATATTTTTGCAATAACAATATAAAACTTTGATCCTCAACTAAGTAGAACAGGGTAAATAATAAAGGTTTGTAGTAAAAACTTTAGTTCTCTCTGCGTTCTCTCCGTTCCCTGCGGGACGCTCCGCGAATAAAAAGGACTAAAGTCCTTACTACGAACTTAATCCTAGTTTTTTACATTACTTAACATAGTTTGTTTGTTTCAAGTCGTTCTACTTATCTTTAATTGTGAGAACCCAGATTTCTCCAAGAAACCGGGGTTCTGAATTCATGAGATGCTTACCAATTCCACATGACGGAACTATCATCAAGATGATCGGTGACAATGTGGCCGATCGCATCAATTTGGGCAATTTCATCAGCAGAAAGTTTAACATCAGCAGCTAGGGCGTTGTCTTTGGCTTGTTCAGGATAACGCGCACCTGCGATCGCATTCGTTTGAGGTTGGGCAATTAACCAAGCTAGAGCCAACTGAGCCAAAGTACAATTATGGCGTTCAGCTATCGGACGCAATTTCTCTAAAGCTTGTTGAGCGCGTTCAAAGTTTTCGCCCTGAAATAGCTTATTTTTAGCGCGGTTATCTGCTGGATCAAACTGCTGTCCAGGGGCAAATTTCCCTGTCAACAATCCTTGGGCTAAGGGTGAATAAGCCAAGATAGAAATATTATGTTCCACACAATAAGGCATAGCATCCTGTTCTACCTGCCGCCAAAATAAAGAGTAGGGAGGTTGTAAGCTATCAATACGCCCATACTGCGCCGCTTCTGCTAATTGGCTACGGGAAAAGTTGGAAACACCAATGGCGCGAATTTTACCTTGTGCTTTGAGATCATTAAGGGCGTTCATGGTTTTCTCAATGGGTACAATCTGACTATTGAAAGAGCCAGACGGCCAATGAATCTGGTAAAGGTCGATATAATCAGTTTTGAGATTTTTGAGGGAGCGATCGCAAGCCTCAATTACTTGGTCATACTGGAGATGGTTAGCAAAAACTTTCGTCGCATACTCTACTTGATCACGCACATCAGATAAAGCCTCAGCAACAATCTGCTCAGAATGTCCTTCACCATAAACCTCGGCCGTGTCTATAGTGGTGATCCCAGCTTCAAAGGCAGATCGGATAGTTTTAATTGAGTCTGCATCTTCAATTCCCACCCACATTTTTTTACCAGCTTGCCAAGTTCCCATCAGGATGGGTGTGATGTATACATCAGATGTCCCCAGTCGTCGCTGCTCCATAACCTTTCCTTAATTCATATCCCTGGATAGTTTTATACTTTAGCGGTCTTCGCTCAAAATTAAATCAGAGTTACAGTAGATGCTCATGCTGATGGAATTAAATCAAACAGCGCATACGCTCAAAGAATGGACAGTTGCAGTTAATGCTTTAGAAACTGGCAAAACAATTATGTTACTGCGTAAAGGCGGTATTCATGAACAGCAAGGCCGTTTTCAAGTGGCGCATCAGCAGGTTTTGCTCTACCCCACCTATGAACATCAGCAATCTTGCTTACTTAAAGCTGAATATGCCAATCTTGTCCATCCAGTCACACCAGGATGGCATCCAGAAATAGTACGGATTGGTAGTTGGGCAGAGATTACCGACATTTTGCCAGTTAGTGACGAGTCAATTGTCAAGAGCTTATTACCCTTTCATATCTGGAATGAAAATTTTATCAGCGATCGCCTGAAGTGGAAACCCAAACAGCCAATATTTGTTCTCCTACTAAGGACTTATCAACTACCCCAAGCCCAAGAAATTCCCTATCGTGGGGTGTATGGTGGTTGCAAATCATGGATTGATATAGAATCACCTCTGCAACTACAAGGTTCAACCCCAGTTTTGTCTGATTCGTATTACCAAGAATTAGTAGCTGAAATTCATGGGATGGTGAGTGGTGAGTAATGAGTGCTGAGTAATGAGTAATGAGTAATGAGTGTTGTTAGCGGTAGCGCGGCGTTTAGCCGATGCTGAGTTTCTCCAAAGATGCGGAGCGGCTACTCTACGAGAACGCTAAGAGCGAACTCGCGCTTAGTACCTCTCCCCTAAAACTGTAGAGACGTTGCATGCAACGTCTCTACATATTCCCCCTTCCCTAGTAGGGAAGGGGGTTAGGGGGTTAGGTTTCGCGTTAGCTTTTCCATATAACGTGAAAAGTCAGGTCTGCTTGTCAGCATCTTGAATCATCTACTTTTCGTAATAAAAATTCAATAATTTCCAAAATAGTAATTCTTGATACATACACTTTTAGTACCAGCAGATAACATTAAAAAAATCTTATTCGTGCCTTAGATTGAAGCACAGACATTTGCACAACCTGTCTATCTATATAGCTTTCGAGAAGCAATCTAAATGCCGGACATTTATTTAAGTGATTGTACGATTTTAGATTGTAGATAAGTTGACTACCTTGGGAAGATTCAAAACTATCTCACAAGGGTGAAGAAGTATTGACAAAAACCTGCCAATATGCGAAGTAAGCAAAAAGCAAAGGAGTTTGCTATGTATCGACAAATGTGTTGGATATCTAAAACTAGCGATGACGGGGAAAAAATCTTATATCTGCAAGCTGCGCCTCATCAACCCTGGCGACCCTACACAACTTTCCCACAATTTTCAGTACCGGATTATCAAGTTCCAGGCGGCTCTAAGGGTTGGGCAACTTATCAAAAATTACTTAAAGCTGGTTGGACACTAGTATCCAGCGCACGAGCTAATGAATTTGGCAGCAGCGATTATGCAGAGTCAACAGCAAATAATCAACAGTCAAACAATTTTGGACTTTAGAGCCAGCGATTTTAAATTGACTCTCAATCCTAACCGTCAACCCTTCCCTACTCCTCATTCCTAGAAGTGGTTTGAGTTGTTGTGACTCTGGTATTGAGTTTTTTGACCAGATTTTGAATATTAGTCAGAGTTGCTGTTTTGATGGTTGGTTGCTGCTGTAACCATGAATTCGCCTGTTCTTCCCCTTGTTGGACTGCTAAGATCAACGCACCCCAAGTTTGAATTTCTGCTTTATTGGGGTTGACTTTCAGTGCTGCTAATACTCGTTTCCATAATCGACCTTTGTCTTTGTCAGCTTTTAAGAGGGTGACAATTTCTTGAGCATTCTGTGGTGAGTTCTCAAACACCTGTAAAGCCTTTTCCCAGCGACCATCAACTAAATCTGCTAGCACTTGTTGACTGGGACTTGCCCAAGTTTTATCAGCTTGGGTTTTAGTTAGCTGGGAGTGTAACCGAATTAGATCCATTTGTGCTTGCGCTGTGGCTGGTAAAACGCCTCGGCGTTGTTTCTTGATGGATTGCAACCATTGAAACGCAGGTGTCCACAAGCCACTCCGTGCAATGAAGAGAGCATTTTGGTAAGAATCATCCTTAATAGCTGATGGTGTGAGAGTAATTGCTTCTAGTTGCAGAGGTTTGAGGTATAACTTGACAGCTTTGACTTGGTAAACCTGTAACTGTGGTTCTAAACCGACAGTTTGATCAATTACCAGTTCTTTGGCACTATCACCCGTTACCTGCTCCCATTTGGGTAGTTGACCATTGGGACTTGTCCAAGACACCATTTGTTGTAGGTTAGCCCGTTCTGGATTGTAGTAGACAATCTCACCGTAGGCGATCGCATGAGTTCCTTGTTGACGCTGACCCCGCAAATAAAACCAGACTCCCCTTCCTGGTGTTTTCCCTTCAAAGCGTTGCACCTCAGTCAAAGGTAAGCTATCACTAACTTCTGGATTTTCTGATGTGGGATCAATTAGGGGCGCAAGAGCCACAGATTCTTCCAGTCCTGCGATCGCTAGTTGGTTAGTTAAACGATAAAATTTTTCGGGCTGTGCTTGGTATTGTAGGTTTTCTAAGTGATATACCCTGAGTTCGACAACTTCTTGACAATCAGACTGACAGTTGGGACGCTGGCGCAACACTGGGAGGAGAAAAGAGTTATCTTCATTATCTAAAGCTATCGTGTCGCCGACAATTTTGTGTTTGTGACTCAAACTATCCCGAATTTGTTGGACGGTTTGGGGGTATTCGCTCTGACTCATGGGAATTTGCGCCCACTCTGGTAAAACACTATTGAGCCAACCCACCTGTTGGGGATCGAAAATCAAGAGAACACCAATCCAAGTAAAAGAGATAACTAACCCAGCACCAGTAAGTAAAATTGCGATCGCTATAATTGAAGACAACTTTATCCTCTTTCTTTTGCAGGATTGAGGTTTGGAGGAAACACCCTCAATTACATCAACAGTGGGCTGATTGTCCCCAGAAGGATAGCGATGTGCCATGTTCGTTCTCTGTCAATCTACAGTGCGAGTTTTGTTTATTGTTTCTCTTTTATACTCGCGCTTTGACTTATTGCCTAGCAGTAAGGTTAGTTAAATTTTACAATGGGGACTGGGAAATGGGGATTGGGGACTAAGAATTTTAGATTTTAGATTTTAGATTGTGGATTTTGGATTGAATAATTAAAAATTCAAAATTGAAAGGCTGGGAATTGGGGATTGGGAACTGGGGACTGGGGAAGAAAAACGTACTATCGGCGGAAATGAATATACCGTTTCAAATGACGCAAAAGCTTGAAATACAATTCTTTTGATTTGCGGTACTAATCTAAGGTAGTTTTTCATCCGTTATTAAAAAAAAAGGTTTGGCTCATCACCAAACCTCTCTTTAAATCCAGTGCATAACAACATCCCGGATTAATTTACCTATTATTTTCATCCTTTCGCATCTTCCTATGGGATGTATGCAAATACTGCAAAAACTGATATTACATTATTTAAGTATTAACTAATACACCTAAGATAATTTATTTCCTCAACTTTTTGTTTCATGTTATTTTTCCACAAAAAATTAATGAATATTAATGTAACTAATACACAAAAAAAGACGGGTGCGACCCGTCTAAATAGCTTGAAAGTGGCAAATACACCTTGGACTCGGATAAATAGTAAATTTAATAGGTTGTAAGGAATTATAGATAAAGTTAACAGCAAGAACAGCGATTGATGCCGTAATTGATGTTGTAACTACACTCATCCTTGCAATGAGTACCAAAATATCAGATAGAATTTTCGAGAAGTTGCCAAAATGCCAAAATCTTTATTTGCATTTTGGTTTGCGATAGCTTGAACATAGCGCAAAAAAAGCAGTTTGATAAATTGCGAACTAGACATTAATTAAGCACGTCTCAGATGATAGTTGTGTTCTAGGAAATCAACTAGCCAGTCTTTAACACGACGGGTAGCGCGACAGTCGTCTTCGTTGTAGCGGCTGATGATTTCTAGTAAAGTGCGATCGCCTGTTTCTAACCATTGATCATACCAGTAAATACATTTAGCACCACTAGCTTCTTGATCACGCCATGCAAATCCTAACCATTTAGCGATCGCTTTTAAAGCATAACTTTCTATGGGTAAAGCTACAGTTTCGGTGAGGTGTTCATAAATATCGACAAACCGATTCAAGACTGGCTGGACTAATCTGTGAGGAGTATGGTACAACCTGCCTAGGCGTTTGACTGTATCTAGTTCGTAGACGCAAAAATGATAAATTGGGGCTTGGGGATATTGCCAGACTAAGTCTAGAAATTGTTGCCAAATTAATTCTTCTTGTTCTGGATTCTCTGCTAAAAAACCATAAAACTCTTCAGTGTTGGTTTGCGTATTAACTACCAACACCCCTAAAAGATAATCTAAATTTAAATCTGGCTGCGCTTCAATATCAAAATACAATTCGATGGGAGATTTGGCGGTGATATCCTGATAGGGATGGGGGAATGGTAAAATTAATGGTCGGTTTTCTAAGACAGATTGGGCTTGGATAACTAATTTGACTGCGACTTGAGAATCAAAACCCGTGAGATTTTCTAAAATAGTGGGACTAGTATCAGCGAGAGATTCTAGGGTGTTAATAGAGAGGGTTTGCAATTGGGCGTAACGGAGGGGTGTTACTCCCGGTAAGAGTGAGAGGTGTTGCTGAGAATGAGCGATCGCATAACATTGACTATGCCATGAACAAAGATTACACTTCTGACGGGAAATAAATATTTCTGGACTAGTTTCCGCCTCCAAAGCCTCCATGAACTCCTGCAAAATTCCCTGCATTTGCGGTGTCCATTTCGATAAATCTACAGTGTATTGTGCCTGTTTACTACGTAGCATTAACCAAGCTGTTCGCGGTGTCACGCCTTGGACTGTGGCTAAAACTTGGGTATGAAACGCGGAAACAACTTGGTATTCTTGTTTGGGACGCTTACCCAGTTCAATATTCACAGCTTCATAAACCCAGTCACCAAGCAGCGATTTTCCTGGCTGTTTGACAAGTAAATCAGGACGACTGAGGAGGGTATGGTTAACGTATTCCGTTTCTGCGTCTACTAACTGACTGTAATTAGCTAACAGCACCCCTTGATAAATGTAATCAACCCCCTGCTGCATCAATTCTATAGTGGCTGCTTGTGCTGCTTCCCAGTTTCCTCTGGGGTAATCTGGTTTTTGATAGGGGAATTGAGCCAAAATACTCAAGCGATGAGCGTTTTTGTCCTGTTGTAGTTTGAGTAACAATTCATTAGGCGCATCTCGTCGGCTTCTGTCACCGTGAATATCTAAAACAGGGCGACGCTTACAGCGTTGGTATTGCAGAAGGTGATCAGCATTAATTAACATTCAGTATAGTCAACCGTTTGCGGAATTAAAATTCAAAATTAAAGACAATCAGTGAGGGCTTATAGCTTACTTACCGTAGGCTACTCAGAATTAATTACCCTGTCTACCCTGTAACCTGTAACCTGTCACCTGTCACCTATCACCTGTCACCTATCACCTCCATTTCCTACTCATTAAGCATTGAGAATGGGAAACTAAGAAAACAAGCTATTTTGAATTTTAAGTTGTTTATGACTACTATTTCCACAGCACAAGCCAGATTGCATCACCATCGGGAACAATTTCCGGCTTTAGCTAATAAGCTTTATTTTAACTATGGTGGGCAAGGGACGATGCCTAAAGCCACAATGGACACGATTAACCAAACTATAGCGCACATCCAGGATATTGGCCCCTTTGGGAATGAGGCTGGTAATTGGTTAACAGCACAAATGCAAACCGTCAGAGAAGCGATCGCATCTGAGTTAAACGTCACAACTGATACAATCGCTTTTACGGATAATGTAACTGTGGGTTGTAATATCGCCATGTGGGGGATATCCTGGCAAGCTGGCGACCATATTTTACTCTCAGACTGCGAACATCCAGGAGTAATTGCTACTACCCAAGAACTTAGCCGCCGGTTTGGGGTAGAAGTGAGTATTTGTCCCCTAAAAGCCACGTTGAATGAGGGCGACCCGGTAGCAATTATTGCCCAAAATTTGCGTCCCCAGACTCGCTTAGTGGTATTAAGTCACGTTTTTTGGAACACTGGACAAGTGCTACCTGTAGAGAAAATCGTGGAGGTATGCAGAAACAATAATTCTTTTTTATTAATAGATGCAGCCCAATCTGTGGGTGCTTTACCTTTGAACTTAACAGAGTTGGGGGTAGATTTCTATGCTTTCACAGGTCACAAATGGTTATGCGGCCCTGAAGGTGTGGGGGGTTTGTATGTGCGTCCAGAAGTGCTAAACAGTCTGCATCCTACCTTTATTGGCTTGTATGGAATCATTGTTGATAGCCATTCCCAGCCAGTGGACTGGAAACCGGATGCAAGGCGATATGAAGTATCTACCCCAGCTTATCCATTGTATTTTGGTTTACGAGAGGCGATCGCAATTCATCAACAATGGGGAACACCCCAGGAACGTTACGCCCAAATTTGCCGCAATAGTGAATATCTCTGGCAACGTTTAGCTGCATTACCCGATGTGAAATGTCTTTGTACTGCACCCCCGGAATGCGGTATTGTTTCTTTCCAACTCACTAACCACCATTCTCTCAAGTTGGTGCAATTTCTTGATACTCAAAAGATTTTAACCCGGACAATTGCCGACCCAAGTTGTACCCGCGCCACCGTCCACTATTTGACCCTGGAATCGGAAATCGACCAATTGGTTGAAGCGGTAGCCCAATTTTGCCGCATTGGTTGACGAGTGCTGAGTTTAAATCTTAGAAGCAGTGATAGGCGATCGCAATTAATCGCAATTAATATAGATGAGCCACAATGACAATGTGTAATAAACTCATCTACTGCCAAGTGATTGTGTAAGAATCCAGAGAACCTTTACCCTTACCTTGTCGCCAACAATTATCTGCTTCCCATGCGCCGTTTTCTGTCTTGCGTTTACGGCTGCGGACGGTGAGGGTGTTATTTTCTAACTTCAGTAAGTGGTATTGCCAAGGTTCGGCGGTGGTGAGTTCGTGGGTGGGTGCGCCGAATGTTCCCGCACAGATGCGAAACAGTCCCCGTTCTGCGTCGTATTCATAAAAGCTTTTTTGGGCTTGGTGGACGTGTCCGTGTAGGAAGAAGCGGAAACCTGCAACAGCTAACTGTTCCATGAAGCTTTCGTCTTTGATGCGGTCTTCCGATGCGCTATCTAGGGGATGATGCCAGACTGCAATTTTGATGCAGTTTTGATAATCTTGATTGCGGCGAATTTCTGTTAGGGCTTTGGTGAGCGCATTAATTTTAATGCTGGCACGGGATTTGTAATGATGATCCAATTGCCAAGCGGAGTTTAACCCTAGAATCAGCAGGTTTTGGTTGGGGAAATGGTCTAGGGTGTATTGCTGGTCATAGTCTAGGGGATAGGGTTGGTTTTTGATAGTTTGGTAGAAGTTGCTGAAGTGTTCAAAGCGTTGTTTGTATTTTTCTTTGTCTGCAACTTCAATATAATTACCGCCATCATCTATGTAAATTTCTTGATCAAGTTTACCCTGATACCTTTCACGACGATATGCAGTGTGAGCATCTTGTGCTATTTGCCAGTTGAGGTCATGATTGCCGGGAACGATGATAATTTGCTCAGGCTTGAGGGCGAAATCTTGGCGGAGTTCGTCAAGGAATTGTTTGGCTGCTGCGTATTCGTCGCTGGTTGATTTGTTGGCGATGTCGCCGGAGAGAATGAGGGCATCAAGTTGAGGAATTTCGAGTTCATTTCGCAAGTCAGTTGCTAGTTGGTTAGACCAAAGTTTGGCTTGGTCTAGTGTGCCAAAGTGCAGGTCTGAGAGGTGGAGGATGTGCATGAGTCTTATATATACTGTTAGCTCATTATTACTAGTAATAAATATTTCTTTTGAATCAGAATGAGCTAAAGAGTAATTATAATATTTACATCGCTTTTGTAGTCTATATATTTCTGACAGAGTTTTATTAATAACATCACCTATAGTTATCTTTGACAAAAGCCTAACTAGTGAAATTAGGAGTTCGCAATTTTCAATTTTTCCTAAAGCATAAACCGCATTTTTAATTACATCTATATTTTCATCATGTAATGCTTCAAGTAGTTCTAATTGTGAATCTTCTCCACCGATTTGTCCTATTGCAAAAGCAGCAGAAGCACGTATATTTGCATCTTCATGCTTGAGATTACGCAGTAAAATAGGGAGTACCTTTTTGCTACCGATCTGCCCAAGAGAATGTATGATAAAGTTATTGAATTTATTTTCTTCTAAAAGTTTTATTAAAGCTGGAATAGCAGTTTCACTACCAAGTTTTCCAAGTGCCCTGATAACTGATAACTGAACTATTCTACCCTCGTTATTGAGCATTTCTTGTTTTAACTTATGTTGAGATTTACTAATAGCCTCTAACTGAGACTCTAATTCTGTTAACTGCTCTTTATTATTTAATTCACTTTTATTATAAATAATCGCTGAAACTTCATTTCCTAGAACTTCAATTAAAATTGGAATTACGGATTTATCTCCTATTTCTCCTAAAGCATAAGCTGCTTCCCTACGAACATTATAATTTGAGTCTTTAATAGTTTGAATTAGAGCATAGATTGAGGTACTACTAGCAATTTTACCCAGCGCAGCAGCAGCACTAGAACGTATAGTAGCATTGCTATCATCCAAAGCCTTTATAAGAGCAGGAATTGCATTATAACTCTTAATTTGTCCTAATGCCTTCGCTGCATCTGAACGGATAAATACAAAATTTTGTTCGTTCTCTAAAGTCTGAATTAGGCTAGGAATTGCAATTTTGTTACCTATTTCTCCTAATGTATAGACAGCTTTCACCCGACTATCCGTATCTCCATCTTCTAGAGTTTGAATTAGAGTAACAAGTGCAAGCTCACCACCTATTTTGCCTATGGCAACTGCAATACTAATATAGCCCTCTAATTCATTCTCATAGAATAGAGCTTGAAGTAAATCAGGCATAATATCTACACTGCCAACTTGCCCTAGAGCAAGACCAGCACTCAACCGAACATTGTAATTTTCATTTTTATTAATTAATATTTTTAATAATTCAGAAACTACAACATTACTTCTGATTCTACCTAAACTTGTAATAATGCTTGCTCGAACATCAGAAACTTCATTTTCTAGAGCTTCTATTAGTTTGGGAATAGCTGTGTCACTAGCAATCTCTCCTAAGCTTTCAGCCGCACTCTTACAAACATCAGGATCTTGATCATATAGAGTTTTAAGGAGGTATGAAACTGCACTAATAGAACGTGTATTACTGAGAAGATAATTAATAAGTTGTTTAGAGACTTCTAACCTAGCAACCAAATCAACCGTCTGCGGCTGCAACTCTGGCTTTACAGCACCTGCTAATTTTGCACCTAACTGCCAATCTACCTCTAAAGCTAAGTTCACCACTCGCACCGCCTGCGCCCCATCATCTACCAATTCCAGCATCAATTTCAGGGGTTCAGTCCATTTCAAATAATTTAAATACTCTCGCTGGAGACAGTCATCACTGAGGCTTGGTAACTGCTTGAGCAAACATTCGGCGGTGTAATATTCCTGAATTAGTTGGTGGCGAAATTCAATTTGATTATTTGCCCCAAGTTGAATTAGGTGATGGTTGAGTAAATCTTGCAGCCAGTTTAAAGCTCTGTCGCGTGGTTTATCAAATTGCTCATCTCGCAAAAACTGGGTTAAAACTTCCTCTGCTTCTAACCTGGGTATGGCAACATTTAATTCTGTCAGCTTATCCCCTTTAGTCATGGAGAATGCCAGATGTTTTAATAACGCGAACCAGTTACGCCAGGAGTCATCTGCAACTGGAATACCTTGGCGAAATTTACGTTCATAGCTTTGGGTAAACTGGCGAAACACCAAACCCAAGTTCGGCGGGATGTCTCCTGTGGCTTGAAACAATGAACACAGCATCCACAGCAGCAACGGTGTTTCTCCAAACTCCCGCAACCTGTCGCCTAAGTGCTGTAACATCTGCTCACCCTGTTCTGGCAAATAGGCGCGGACAAATCCCTGCATCTGTTCTGTTGTCAGGGGTTGCATTTCCAGCTTTTTAGTAATACCTAAATCACCCCCCACGCCTAAATCCCGCGTGGTAAATATCATCGGCGTGGTTTTTTGGTAGTCTTGCCGGAATTTAGATAAATCTTGCCGCGCTTTCTCTGAGGGCAATTCGTTAATACCATCCACCAGCAGCAAAAATTCCCCGTCAAACAGCAGTTGTTCTATAGTTGCAGTCTCCAACAGTAGGCGATGGCGCATCAAGAAACCCCGAATCAAGTCCAGGACTGAGGTTTGGTAATAGCGCAACTCTACTAGGATGGGGATTTGACCTAACCCCCCAACCCCCTCTCCTACATTCGCGCAGCGTGCCGAAGGCAGGGAAGGGGGAGAATTAGCTCCCCTCTCCGCGTCGGGGAGGGGTTGGGGGAGGGGTTTCTCCGCTTCCTCCAGCAACAACCGCGCCAACGCTGTCGATTTCCCCGAACCAGGCCGCCCTACTAGCAAAACGTGTTCTTGAGCATACTTCCGCAACCCTGCCAGCACGTCTAAACGCTCAACTTTCTCCTGCTCTGCGTTCCTTTCTTCCTTGCCAGATTGCACCGTCTGCACCATAAAATCTAACAGTAGCGGTGATTGCTTCTGCTCAACTCGCTGCTGTCCCACTACATCCGTCAATGTGTAAGCATTCCACCATTGGGCATAATCATTGCAGAGTGATTGTAGGTAGTCATTCCAGTTGATCATGGTGTGCGGAATTGTGGGATGCTGATTTTGGGCAAAGGGCAAGGGTGAAATATTTTTGACTTCACCTCTAGTAGTCCATCAAATTTGAGTTGAGGGATAAGCAAGTTTGTAGTAAGGACTTTAGTCCTTAGAAAAATCAGGACTAAAGTCCTTACTACGAACCGTCAAAACTAACTTGATAGACCACTAGTAATAATATGTGAGGGATATGGTTTAATTTACTGAGTCAAATTATAACTACTTTATCGGGTTCTAGATTCTCGTGGATGAGTATCAGAACTCCGTCGTCGAGTATTTTTACCTCGTGGATGAGTATCAGAACTCCGTCGGCGAGTATTTTTACCTCGTGGATGAGTATCAGAACTCCGTCGCCGAGTATTTTTACCTCGTGAACGAGTATCAGAACTCCGTCGCCGAGTATTTTTACCTCGTGAATGAGTATTAGAACTCCGTCGCCGAGTATTTTTGCCTCGTGAATGAGTATTAGAACTCCGTCGCCGAGTATTTTTGCCTCGTGAACGAGTATCAGAACTCCGTCGCCGAGTATTTTTACCTCGTGAACGAGTATCAGAACTCCGGTGACTTCCCAACCTAAGCCTTAATTACGAATTACAAATTACGAATTACGAATTACAAATTACGAATTATATTAATTTCATCTCAGTGAACTCTACCAACACCAATGTCTAACCCATTACAAACTGAACCCCAACCCCAACCTCTCAGTAATTTTGAATTAGACTTGCTCAAAGAAGAATACTTTTTTCTGCAAAACACCATCGAAGACTATAACAAGCAGATTTGGGTAATCAAAGCATTGGGGATTACTGGGACTGGGGGTGTTTTAGCATTGATGTTACAGCAAAAACCGAATACCAACATGGTGAGCGTTAGCGATGCCTTCAGGCTTATCGCTATTATTGGTTGTACTATTCCCCTATTCTTCTGGATATTGGAAAGTCAATGGAAACACTTTCAGCGCGGTTTCTATCCCCGTGTAGCTGAAATTGAATTTATCCTGACTCAAAAATATGGTTTCAACTCTCCCGGTATCTACAACAGTTGGAGTCATTCTTTGAAACGCATTCCCCAGCCTAAACGTCAGGGTTATCTGTGGGATGGTTTGCTTAATCGCACTGTGTTTGTTAGCTACGTTTTAGAAATTGCTTTTCTGTTACTGATGGCTGTTTTAGCCCCTATAATTTGGAAATAAAAAATACCCCGGTATAAATACCAAGGGTAAATTAATAGTTCAGTTTCACTGAATATTTAGTTAGCTAGCGTTTGCTAACAATAACTCTCGCTTTTCTGATGGGCGTACTTGTACTTGACCATCATCATTGACATCAACAATAACTGTGCAACCGTCAGCGACTTCACCAGAGAGAATTGCTTCCGCTAGAGAGTCTTCTAGGAGGCGCATAATTGCCCGACGTAATGGTCTAGCACCGTAGCTGGGGTCATAACCTTGGGTGACTACTAGGTCTTTAAACTGTTCGGTCACTTCTAAGATGATGCCTTTTTCAGTCAGGCGGCTAGCCACATCACGCAGCATGATATCAGCAATTTGCTTGACTTCATCCTTAGCCAGTTGAGTGAAGACGATAATATCATCCAAACGGTTGAGGAATTCAGGACGGAAGTAATTTTTCAGTTCTTCGTTAACTAAGTTACGAATGCGCTGGTAACTAGCGTCTGGTTGGTTATCAAATTCAAAGCCTAAACCACCACCACCTTTTTCGATTACCTTAGAACCAATGTTAGAAGTCAAGATAATTAAGGTGTTCTTGAAGTCTACCTTGCGACCTTTGGCATCGGTGAGGTGTCCGTCATCCAAAATTTGCAGCAGCATATTGAATACATCGGGGTGTGCTTTTTCGATTTCGTCGAACAGCAACACGGTGTAAGGTCTGCGGCGCACAGCTTCGGTGAGTTGTCCCCCTTCGTCATAACCGACGTAACCAGGAGGCGAGCCGATAAGTTTGGAGACGGTATGACCTTCCATGTATTCGGACATATCTAGCCGAATCATGGCATCTTCAGCACCGAAGAAGTAAGCCGCTAAGGACTTGGCTAATTCGGTCTTACCAACACCGGTGGGGCCGGAGAAGATAAAGCTAGCAATGGGGCGGTTGGGGTTCTTTAAGCCAACTCTAGCGCGACGGATGGCGCGAGAAACAGCCGTTACCGCTTGCTCTTGACCGATGAGCCGCTTATGGAGGGTGTCTTCTAGGTGCAGCAGTAACTCTGACTCAGATTCTGTCAGCTTGTTAACTGGTACGCCAGTCCAAGAAGCCACGATTTGCGCGATGTCTTCTTCGTCTACAACGATGGGATTAGCATTTTTTTCCGTGGAAGCGGCTTGTAGTTCTGCTTCCAAGGCAATTTCCTGGTCGCGCAGTTCTCCGGCTTGATTAAAGTTTTGCAGTCTAACGGCTACGTTTTTAGATTTAGAAACTTCAAGGAGTTTGCGCTTCAGTTCTTTATCATTGGAAATCTTCGAGTTCCGTAAACGCACACGAGAGCCAGCTTCATCAATTAAGTCTATGGCTTTATCTGGCAAAAAGCGATCGCTAATATAGCGGTCTGATAACTCGGCGGCGGCTACGACTGCTGCATCGGAAATCTGAACTCTATGATGCTGCTCGTAGACTGAGCGCAAACCATAGAGAATTTCAATGGTTTCTTCGATGGAGGGTTCACCAACTAAAATCGGTTGGAAACGCCGCTCTAAGGCTGCATCCCGTTCGATGTGTTGGCGATATTCATCTAAGGTGGTTGCGCCAATACACTGGAGTTCACCCCGCGCCAAGGCTGGTTTGAGAATGTTAGCCGCATCTAAGCCGCCTTCTGTCCCGCCAGCACCGACTAAGGTATGAATTTCATCAATTACTAAGATGACATTTCCCGCCGTGCGGACTTCATCAATTACTTTCTTGATGCGTTCTTCAAAGTCTCCCCGAAAGCGCGTTCCAGCCACTAATAAACCCATATCCAGGCTGATAACTTGCTTACCTTCCAAAACTTCGGGGACATCTTGGTTAATAATACGCTGTGCCAATCCTTCTGCGATCGCTGTTTTACCCACCCCTGGTTCACCAATTAACACGGGGTTGTTCTTCGTGCGACGACCAAGAATTTGAATCGCCCGCTCAATTTCTTTCTCGCGACCAACTACAGGGTCAAGCTTGCCTTCTTGGGCTAATTTGGTGAGGTTTCTGCCAAATTCTTCTGTGGTGAGGGTTTGGTTGCGTCTGTTACTAGCACCGCCGACAACCACGGTAGGATCTTCACCTAAACGCCGAATCACAGCAGAGCGGACATTTCTCAGGTCAACACCCAAATTTTGCAATACTTTGGCGGCTACACCTTCACCCGCTTCGGTTAATCCCAAAAGTAAGTGTTCTGTGTTGATGTAATTATGTCCGAGACCGTGAGCTTCTCTAAATGATTGCTCAAATAGACTTTTGACTTTAGGAGTAAAGGGAATTTCTGGTGGTACGAACCCAGAACCCCTACCAATAATTTTTTCGACTTCGCGACGTGCGTCTTTGAGAGTTACACCCAACTCAGTCAGCACTTTGGCAGCAACCCCAGTTCCTTCTCCCATCAAACCCAGGAGAATTTGTTCAGTTCCTACGAAGTTGTGTCCCAGGCGACGAGCTTCCTCCTGAGCGAGCATGATTACTTTGATGGCTTCGGAAGTGAAGTGTTCAAACATAGCGGGTTATTGCTCCCTTGCTGCTTGGACTTTGGGTGATCTAAAAAAATTCACCCTTATCTAAACTTTTTTGTATTTTCTTAAAGATAATGTATCTTTATCTATGATCCGGTGGCAGTGGTGAGAGCCGTATGGACTCAGGTGTGGTAGCCGTCATCTTTAATTATCGTTGCTCTTGGTAGATTTTAGCTTTAGACTCGGAATGAATTAACAATCTAACCAAAGTATAAAGTATGACAGAACAGCACGGAAGTAAAGACCAACAACACCCACTTTACAACCGCGATCGCTCTCTTATTAATATTCTACTCACTCAAACAGCCACAGACTACAATTTAGCAGAATTAGCCAGACTCAAAATTCGCTATCAAGGCTTCCCAGGCGCGAGAGACATACAAAGCGACCTAGATAAAGTTTTACAACAGTGGGGTTTAACAGAAGCCGAATTATTCGAGAAAACCCGTCAGTTGCATGATATGGGCGGCATTTATAAAAGTCGCGGCAAAAGAGAAGAGCAAGATTGGAATTAGTCAACCCCTGCGGGGAATTCAAAATTCAAAATTCAAAATTGTACTCCTCTGGAGAAGCAAGCTACGCGCTAGCGTCACGCAGTGAATAACTTCTGCCCCTCTGCTTCCCCTGCTCCCCCTGCTCCCCCTGCTTCCCCTGCTCCCCCTGCTCCCCCTGCTTCCCCTGCTCCCCCTGCTTCCCCTGCTCCTCTGTCACCTGTCACCTGTCCCCCTTCCATACTCTCTCAGTTGCTGCAATAGTTTCTGTTGAGATGATTTATCGGGTGTAGGGGGGTTAACTGTACTTTCAACTGGCACAGATGAGGAATTAGGAGTAATTGGTTTTTCCTGTTTTTTGGGGATCGTAAGTGCCAACTCTGATTTACTGGCTACTGCTTTCATTGACTCTAGAGTTGTAGCCACTTTGACTTGCTCTTGGATTTGGTCTGTGGAGGAAACTAGGGTACTCAGACCATTGACTAACTGCCGTAAATTATTCCGAAAAGCAGGGTCGCCAGTCAATTCGTCTAAATCAGAGGTAATTTTTTGGGTATTTTCAAAAGTCACCCTGGCAGAATCTAGGGTTTGTTGCAATAGCACAGCATTTTTAGGATCATTTAAAGCTTGAGTTGCATCCTTTAAATTAGCTGAAGCTTGCGCCGCATTGGCTGAAAGAGTTTCTAAATTTTTTAGTACCTCTCCATCGGATAACCGACTAATGGCGGGAGAGAGACTAGTGACTGTTGCGCGTAGTTGGTTACTAGTTTCAGAAAGATTGTTTAAAGTTCCAACTAATGTAGAACGATTTGTGTTGACAAGGCTATCTAAGTCATTGAGTAATTTATTGGCTTGAGTTGCAGTTGTGCCAAATTGACCGGCGGTGATACCTAATTGATCTACAGTTTTCTTTGTGGAAGCAGTAAGTTCATTTGTGGCTCGTTGTACAGAATTGGCAGTAGAAGCAAATGTACCTATCTGTCCTTGAAAGCTTTTGCTCAAACTCCTCGCATCTCGACTGAGTGCGGCTACTCCTGTGGCGGCTTCTGCTGATGTTTCTAAAAGTTTATTCACCCGTTGATAAAATTCGGGATTATTATAAATAGTTGCTAGCTCCGTGCTACTACGGATTAATTCATCTAAACTAATACCAATTTTCCCAGTCAGCCGAGAACCATTACAAACAATCAGGCTGTTGTCACAATTTTTGTCTAGAGGTCTAGCGATTTTTTCGCCCGTGGGTAATGATGCTTTGGGGGTGATGTCGATAATACTTTCACTAATTAAGCCACTTTGATTAGCTTCAACTAATACATTACGAGGAATAATTAGGTCTGGTTGGGAGATTTCAATTTCTACCTCTACAGCATTTGGCTTGGGTTCAATGCGAGAAATATTACCAACTTTCACGCCTCGATAGCGTACAGATGCGCCTTTTTGCATACCACCAGCATTGGCAAATTCGACAACAGCTTTGTAAGAACTACGAGATGCGGTAACTCTATTCAGCCATAAAATAATAACTAAAAATGCTCCTAATCCCAGCAAGAGTAATAAACCTACTGAACCTTCCCTGAATGTTCGTCGAGATGCAAAACGAGTGGTGATAAAATCGCGCATATTATCCTTTATCCAACTAACCAACAACCTGAATTGGCCCCCGTACACTACCACTCATAAATTGTGTAATTAATGGATGGTCTGTGCCGTTTAGCTCACTAACTTGACCTTGCCACTGCACTTTACCTTGATACAGGAACACTAGTCTATCAGCAGTGCGTCGGATTGTACTATCTTGGTGGGTAACGATCGCATAGGTACTACAAACACCTTGGGTAATTTGCAAGTCACGAATTAAATCTTCTATCACTGTAGAAGCAATGGGGTCAAGTCCGGCTGTCGGTTCATCGTACAGTAAAACTTCTGCACCTTCTTCCGGGTTGTCGGGGTTAGACATAATTGCACGGGCAAAACTTACCCGTTTTCGCATCCCACCAGACAGTTCCGAGGGGTAGAGGTGACTAATTCCCGGTAAACCTACCATTTCTAGTTTTTCTTTAACTAAATCTCGAATACGCGATCGCGGCAAGTCAGAATTTTGATAAAGTAAAAAACCCACATTCTCTTCCACAGTCAACGAGTCAAATAATGCCGCCTGCTGAAATACCATACCAATACCAACCGGGTCTTTAGCATCCTCAATCAACCCATCTCTTTTTACTCCTTGCACATAAACTTCCCCTTCATCAGGAGTAATCAAACCAGCCATGACGCGTAAAATTGTTGATTTACCAGTTCCCGAAGGGCCAATAATCCCTAAAGCTTCTCCCCGATAAATCGTCAAGTCTACATTATCTAAAACCCGATTGTTCCCAAAGGATTTAGAAATGCCTTTTAGTTCAATTAGTGGTTGAGTCATTAGTAATTGGTCATTGAGCATATTTGAGTTCATTTTTTAACGCGGAGGGTCGCGGAGGTTCACGCGGAGGGGCGCAGAGGTTTCATTAAAGCTATTTGTGTTGTATTTTGAAACAATTCTTCCTCCCACTACCCACTCATGACTCCCCTGTCACCTGTCACCTCTCCCCTGTCCCCTATTGATATCATCATCATCGGTAGCGGTATCGGTGGTTTATGCGCTGCGGGTTTGTTGGCGCGTTATGGTAAGCGAGTAATTGTCTGTGAAAGTCATACAATTGCTGGCGGTGCAGCCCATAGTTTTAGACGACGTGGGTTTGAATTTGATTCTGGCCCCTCCTTTTATTGCGGTTTAACT
This sequence comes from Anabaena sp. CCY 9402-a, assembly GCF_963920945.1. NCBI lineage: Bacteria > Bacillati > Cyanobacteriota > Cyanophyceae > Nostocales > Nostocaceae > Anabaena > Anabaena sp. CCY 9402-a. Next base: position 9,365 of record NZ_CAWUDL010000027.1, on the reverse strand, counting down.
GGTAATCAAAGTTTAAATCCTATTAAACAGGTGCTTGATACTTTAGGTGAATCCATCCAAGTTATACCCTATGATCCTTTAGGACACTATCATTTCCCTGAAGTCAGTTTTGCAGTGTATAGCAATGCTGCACAATATCGTCAGGAAATACACAAAATTACACCCCAAGGTGCAAAAGAACTCGAACAATTTGAACAACGCTTGTTGGGACTATACGAGGCAATGAAAGGTATTCCCACCATAGCACTGAGGTCAGATTGGCAGGTGATTTTGGTCTTATTGCAACGTTATTTGCCGTCTTTGGTGAAAATGCTACCTTACTTGTCTCTGGTGCAATCGTCTGTAGGCGATGTCATGAATGCTACAGTTAAAGACCCTTGGGTACGGCGACTGATTGATTTGGAGTGTTTCTTACTTTCTGGGTTAAAAGCACACGGCACAATTGCCCCCGAAGTAGCATTTATGTTGGGTGAACGTTCCCGTGCTGGGGTTGAGTACCCTGTGGGGGGGAGTGCAGCAATTGTTAATGCTTTGGTGCGGGGGTTGGAACGTTGGGGTGGTGAGTTGCGTTTGGGATGTCACGTTGAGCAAATTCTGGTAGAGTCTGGCAAAGTCGCAGGTGTGCGGTTGCGAAATGGTGAAGTGTTGTCAGCATCAATTGTCATTTCTAATGCTACCCTTTGGGATACTTACAATCAATTATTACGTCCTGAAGATTTGCCTGCGGCTTATCGTCAAACTGCTTTAGAGACTCCAGCAGTTGAGAGTTTCATGCACTTGCATTTAGGTATCCGTGCCGATGGGTTAGATAATTTGACAGGACATCATGTAGTAGTCCATGATTCCATCCAAGATATCAGTACACCGGGTAATACTTGCATGATTTCTATTCCTAGTGTGTGGGATAAAAATTTAGCCCCAGAGGGACATCATGGAGTTCATGCTTACACTCTCGAACCTTACGCCGGATGGGAACACAATGATGGGTATGAGGTGAAAAAACAAGAGAAAGCGCAATCTTTATACCGTGCCTTAGAGCGTATTATCCCTGATGTTCGAGAGCGCGTAGTATTAGAACTCATCGGTACGCCGTTAACTCACGCTCATTATTTACGAAGATATCAGGGAACTTATGGCCCAGCGATCGCAGCAGGTAAGGGTATGTTTCCTAGTACACACACACCAATACAGGGTTTGTATCGTGTGGGTGATAGCACTCTACCAGGAATTGGTGTGCCGGCTGTGGCTGCTTCTGGGATTTTATGTGCGAATAGTTTGGTGAATGTGGGGCAAATGCTGAAATAGCAAGTGCGATCGCTAAAATAATGTAAATTCAACGAACCTCACCCCAACCCCTCTCCGACGCGGAGAGGGGCTAATATATCCCGAATTATCCGCGAAAAGTTAAGGTTTTGAAGCATCTCTCCTTGTAGGGGAGAAGTTTGGGGAGGGGTTTTCTTTAACCGTCGAACTCACGCCAAAATAACATATGAGCGTCAGAATTGATTCCGAGGCGGGATAGATACTTCTCAGGGAAATCAGGCAAAAATACTATAATTTGCTTAAACGTATAATTTATCCTACCTCTAAAAGCAAAAATGACAGAGTTATCGCTCAAGGTATTCTGTTCCTACTCCCACAAAGACGAATCTCTACGTGAAGAACTAGATAAACACTTAAGCCCCTTTATACATAGTGGTCTGATTTCTACTTGGAGCGATCGTAAAATACTACCCGGAGAGGTTTGGGATGATGAAATTAAGAACAATCTAAAGACAGCCGATATTATTCTCTTGCTTATCAGTGCTGACTTTCTCGCTTCTAAATACTGCTGGGAGGTGGAAGTTAACACAGCCATAGAACGTCATAAGGCTAAAAAAGCTTGTGTGATTCCCATTATTCTGCGGAGTGTTTATTGGAAATACCCACCATTAAATCTGGCTCAAATCCAAGCTTTGCCTAAAAATGCTACACCTGTCGAGTCGAGAGATTGGCATAATCGAGATGAGGCGTTTACAAATGTAGTCGAGGGAATTTGGGCTGCTGTTGAAAAACTCAACCGGGAACGAGAAGAACGCCAACAACAGCAGGAAGCACAAAGGCTACAACGAGAACAAGAAGAAGCTGAGAAACTGCGGCGACAACAGGAAGCTGTGAGGTCACAAAGGCTACAACGAGAACAAGAAGAAGCTGACAGACTGCAACGAGAACAAGAAGCCGAAAGACTACGACAGCAAAAGGAAGCAGAACAACAAGAGGCTTACGCAAATAATTTAAGTCTTTACGAGCAGGAGTTTTCTAGAGCAGTTAAGGCAGAATACCCAATCAGTGAGTATGTTCGCAATGGGCTAAAACAATTTCAGCAGTCTTTAAAACTCAGAGATGAAGATGTAACACGAGTTGAAAAAACAATTTTAGCTCCACTACAAGAAGCAGAGAGAATAAGGAAACAACAGGAAGCTGAGAGTTTGCAACGCCAACAACAAGAAGCTGAGAGATTAAAACGGCAACAACAACAAGAAACCGAAAAACTACGACTAAAACGAGAACAAGAAGAAGCAAAAAGGCGATTACAGGAAACTGACGATCTGAGTTCTGATAAAGGTGTAGACTATAGGCAGTTGCGTGATTTACTCAAAGCTGGAAAGTGGAAAGAAGCAGATCAAGAAACTCTGCAAGTGATGCTAAAAGTTGCTGATAAAGAAAAAGAAGGCTGGCTTGATATCGATTCAATTAAAAAATTCCCCTGCACTGACTTACGCACTATTGACCAACTGTGGGTAAAATACAGCAATGGACGCTTTGGATTTAGTGTGCAGAAAAAAATCTGGCTGGAAGTAGGAGAAAAGTGGAATGCTTTCTACACCCGTGTGGGATGGCAGGTATCCGCAGGCTGGTTTTTTGGGGGATGGGTGAAGGAGGGGAGTATAAAACACGACTTAAATGCCCCAGTAGGACATCTCCCAGGTGTGGTGTGTTGTGTGTCTTGTGTGAGGGATAATTGGCTGGAAGCATATGAAAAAGCTGGCTGGTATCTCTTCTCTCGCGTCCAGACTTGTAAACTGTAACATATAAGGATTACACAAAATTGTAACGATTTATAAATAGGTCATTTCCTACGAAGTCTTGCGGGTTCTAGGTTTCCGTTACCTGGCACTTTCCCTCTCTCTGCCCCTTTTCCCTTCCTTTTTCTTTTTCTTGTAATATGCTGCCAACAACCTGTGGGTTATAACAATTAGCCAAGATAAACTTTGATGCAACTTGCTCCACTTCTGCATTAGTTACTTCCCAGTCATCCCAAGGTAGCCTCATTTGTCCTGGTGAAGTTTTCTTCCCCTTCCCTTTTTTCTTCAACCCTGCTAATAATTTGCTTCCCCAGTGGTTGCGCTTTTCTGGTTTAGATTGAGGGCGATATTTTTTACAAAATCCTCTATACTTAGCTGCACATTCATCCAGAGTTTTACCCAACTTCAAAAATGCTGGATGCCATTGAGTGATACCATCATCACCCAATCTGTCATGAATGCCATAATTACTGAAATCGTAGAAAAAACCTGACTGCATTCCTGCGGCTTTGGGGTTGGCGTGGATATATCGTAGAGTGTTTAATGCTCTTTTGTTGTCTGTGTTCTCAAAACCGCTACTGTGATATCGCTTTTCCCAAAAATGTCCGGTGCGGTTGAGCATTCTATTAAAGCACATAGCAGTGTACCAGTTTAACAAGTGCATAATTTTGGGTACATCTTCTGGCTGTGCAGGTTCTAACAAATAATGAACATGATTGCTCATAATGCACAACGCATAAAGCTTAAAGTGATATTTATCCTGAGCTTTTTTGATAGCGTAAAGCAATACTTCCCGACATTCTAAACGAGTCAGGCGGAACTCTCGATTATTACAACGGGTGGTAACGTGATAGCAAAATCCTGGTTGATAATTTCGTGGTTGGCGAGACATAATTAAGATTAGAAACAAGAGTAATATTAATGCACTATTTTAGGCTTGCCACGCCAGTACGTATATTTTCAAAAACCAAATATGAGTCCTATAAAAACATTAGAATCAATCAAGATCGGGAGTTAGTGATGAGATTAGCACCACTGTATCAACAAGACAGAGCGCGAGCTATCCAGGAAGGAGAACAAAAGGTAATTCTGCGCTTGTTAAATCGTAGATTTGGAGAAATTGACTTGTCTTTAATTGAGCAGGTTAAAGGATTATCTACTGAGCAATTAGAAGCTTTGGCAGAACAATTATTAGATTTTAGTGAGGTTGCAGATTTAGCTACTTGGTTACAGCAACAACAGGAAACTCAAAACCTGTAAATTACTTGAATATTTCTGTAACTAAGCTTTGGTTCGTACCAGTCTAAAATAAATAAGTGTTTTTGTGTACGATGACCTACGCTCGGCTGTAGAGCGTCGCTATCCCACAGCAAAATCTGTAAACTGTCTCTTATAAGGTGAGTGAAATCCTAACACGATATCTTGTTTGGCAACACCTAAAGCTACTAATTCATCAGCAATATTAGCTTCTGTTCCATTATGCTGAAGCCAAATCTTCCCATTCTTAATATCTAAATGTAGTACACAACCATATACACGCCGCTTGTTTTCCCAACCCACATATACTAACTGATAATGGTCGTGTTCAGTATCAAATATAGTTTGCGCTTCTACTGGACTATCAGATTTTTCATACTGACTATAATTTGTTAATATCTGTTTAATATACTCTCTATACTTTTCTAATTTATCCATCTGACAATTACCTCATTCTCAATGTCATAAATTAGCAGGAGTAATTGATAGTGTTGAGTTATCATCTGAGGAAATGGCAGCTTAAAAAAAGTTTCATAGGTATCAGAAGGAACGGCTAAATATAAAATGCGTTCTGGTTGTTCTTGAGAAAGTGCAAATCGATAGTTAATAAACTGTCCCAGTGCAGTATGAAATTCTGAAATAGTTGATTGACTAAGAAAACTCTTAACCTCTACAGCAATTTTTTACCCTTCTTTTTCAGCTGCAATAATTTTTTCTGCACCTAAATCAATATATAATTCAACTAAACCCCACTCTATACGTAAAGGATCATCTGTAATAATCCAGCCATCTTTTTGTAATCCTAATTTGACAGTCTCATGAAATTTGTCTTTTGCTGACATAAGATATTTGTTCGCTCTATCGGAGCTTTCTATCTACATATTATCTATCTTCGTAAGCGATCGCTAGCTCAGAATCAGAGAGAATCAGGACTTTAGTCCTAACTACGAACTTTGTCATTAATACCAAATCAGCACAACTCAACCTTTTAATATTCTTGTGGGATGGGTGTCCCTGAAAAAGATATAGCATATACTGAGCATCGACCTTAGCAGTCCCTAGGCGGACGATTAATTGTTGTGCAACCAGTTGACTTTACGACCCTGAAAGCCGCTTGTAGCGAACTCCGCACGCACTGGCTACCATCACGTTTAGAGCAAGTGTATCAGCGCGATCGCTATACTATTGCCATAGCTTTACGTACCCTGAAAACTAAAGGATGGCTAGAAGTTTGTTGGCATCCTCAAGCTACACACATTTGCATTGGCAACCCGCCACCACGCACACCGGATACCTTTACTTTTAGCCAACAATTGATACATCAGTTGGGTGGATTAGCCTTGGTAGGAATTGAGGCGATCGCACCTTGGGAACGGGTGATTGATTTACAATTTGCCCGTCGTCCGGGAGAAGAGGCACTATATCATCTCTATGCAGAGATTATGGGCAAATATAGCAATGCCATCCTTACCGAAGCCAATAATCTCATTATCACCGCCGCCCATCAAGTCAGTCAGCAGCAGTCTAGTGTCCGTCCCATCCAAACGGGACAACCTTATGAAACACCACCACAACTGACTGGCCCAGCACCTAGTTTGAGTGAATCTCCAGTCCGTTGGCAAGAAAGGATTAGCTTAGTCCCAGGCGCGATTAAAAAGCAATTACTCAAAAGTTATCGCGGTTTGAGTGCAGCATTGGTTGAGTCTATGTTGCTGGCGACGAATATAACACCGGAAACTAGCACTGATGACCTAACACCAGACGATTGGCAAAGATTATGGCACAACTGGCAAGTATGGCTGCAAACTTTAGAAAATGACAACTTTCAGCCAGCTTGGACTGCCAACGGCTACACAGTCATGGGTTGGGGTGGAATTGCACCAGCTAAAGATATTCAGACATTAATTAGTGAATATTACACAGGACAACTCAATCAACAGCTATTTGCTCAGTTACGCCATCAACTAAGTCAGAAATTGATGAACATTCTGACCAAATTAAGGAATAAAGCCCAGACATTTAGCGATCGCCTGCGACAATCAGACAACGCCGATGACTATCGCCAAAAAGCCGATTTATTGATGGCGCACTTGTACGAATGGCAACCGGGAATGAAAAATATTACCCTGAATGACTTTGAAACTGGTGAACCTGTGGCGATCGCCCTCCAGCCAGATAAAAACGCGGTGCAGAACGCCCAAAACCTCTATAAACAGCACCAAAAACTCAAACGCGCCCGCATAGCTGTAGAACCATTACTCAAAGAGGTACAAGCAGAAATTGATTATTTAGAACAAGTAGAAGCAGCAATTACTCAGATAGATACCTACCAAACAACAGAAGATTTACAAGCCTTAGAAGAAATCCGCGACGAATTAATTGGACAAAAATATTTAGAAGAATTAGATTACCGTCGCAGTAGTAATGAAACTCCTAGCACCAACTTTCGTAACTACTCTACACCTAACGGCTTTCAAGTTTTAATTGGTCGTAATAATCGCCAAAATGACCAATTAACCTTTCGGGTAGCTGGAGATTATGACTTGTGGTTTCATGCTCAAGAAATTCCTGGTAGCCATGTCTTATTGCGTTTAGAACCCGGTACTGTAGCAGAAACCACAGACTTACAATTTGTCGCCAACCTCGCAGCTTATTACAGCCGCGCCCGTCAGAGTGACCAAGTACCAGTCGTTTACACTGAACCAAAACACGTATATAAACCCAAAGGTGCTAAACCAGGAATTGCTATTTACAAACAAGAACGCATTATTTGGGGGAAACCCCAGATGGTGGAATAATATCGGTATCATCCACTGATTGGAGATTGTCATGGTAACTCAAACCAATCCTCCGCAAAATGTAATTGATTGTTTGCAGATTATTTTAGATGCGATCGCTACGGGAAATTATGAGCTTTTTCTAAGAGTTGGTAATGCAGACTACAAAGCGGGTATTACCAAGGAAATGTTTGACTCGGTTAGTTCCCAACTTTCTCCACGGATGTCTGAGGGTTATACAATTACTTACTTTGGGCAACTCAAACAACGGGAATATCAAACCTATTTGTGGAAACTAAGTTTTGCTGATGCGGGAGATGAGTTTGTCATACGGATGGCTGTTAATGAAGACAAAGTTGCTGGAATTTCGATTACTTGATTTATCCCTCAACCGTCAAATTAGTCTGGTCAGACGCGATTGATCGCGTCTCTACGTCAGGGTTTTAGACTTATCTGAACCGGATTGAGTTATCAGCGATCGTAGCAGCCACACTCAACAAATTTCAACTCTGTAACCAGTTCTCAGTCCCTAGTCAATCACTTCTGTAATCTGACATCGATCACAGAGGCATTAAAGTTGTAATTAAAGCCTTCTAACTCAAAAGGCATACCAATTTTCACCTTGCTGTTACCTAAAACGGGGCCATCTTTGGTAACTTCTGCTTGATCTTGTAAAGTCAAGAGCATATCTGTACTAAAATTATTGGTTCTGGGGTCTGGTAATTCTTTGACCGAACCATCTGGTTGCCCAACTGTTAAAGTTCTAGGCAGCACTTGCACAGATTTAATCCCAATCTCACCGTAAGGCTGATTGCGAATAATGACTTTAGTTTTGCCGCCTGTTTTAAAACCTTGCTCAGATAACTGCTGAGGATCGCGCACATTCAAGCCACGCACTACTAAATCTACCTCTATAGGCGTTTTTTTAGCCCCAATTTGAGCTACAGAACCACTAGTACCCGGAAATACGAAAATCCCGAATATCACTAACAGAATAACTAAACCAGCAACTAAGTCAAGTATATTGATTTTGCCGAACAAGCGACCTTTGGAATCTAAAATAGCCATAAGAAATTTTTCCAGAACAGATTCAAGTAATTGATTTTAGCAACAAGTTTGATTACAAGGGGATTGGGGATTAGGGATTGGGAATTAAGAATACATTGTCCCTTCTCCCCAGTCCTCAAGAGTTATTTAATTTTGACTTTTGATTTTGGACTTGATTTGCCCCTATTCCCTGAGTCAAGAATGCAACTTAGAAAGGCGTCTGTACGTCCTACTAGATGTGTCCCGAAAATATCTTCTAACTGAATTATGACTAACAGGAAAGGCTTGGTAGCAAATTATCATATACGGCGGCGACGCTGGTTTTATCCGTTAATTTCGGTGGTGGTCGCTGTGAGTCTGTGTCTAAGTACACCTTTACCTGGAAGGGCTATAGATTTATTGCCACTGTTATTCCGGGGAGCGCAAGTGCTTCAGCTCTCAAATATATCCGATCGCCAGGAAGTAGAACTAGGCGCACAAATGAATCAGGAATTACGTAGCGGAATTAAACTGAATCGTAATTCTGAAATTAATCGCTACGTAGAACAAATTGGTAGGCGCATAGTAGCAAATAGCGATCGCCCTAATCTTCCCGCAACATTCCAGGTCGTTGAAGATAATTCTATCAATGCCTTTGCAACTGCGGGGGGTTTTATTTATGTCAACACAGGTTTGTTGAAAGCCGCAGACAATGAAGCGGAACTAGCTAGTGTTATGGCCCATGAATGGGGTCATATTGGTGGTAAACATTTAGTCAAACAAATGCAGCAAAAAGCACTAGCTAGTGGTGTGGCTACAGCTGCGGGGTTAGATCGCAATAACGCCGTGGGAATTGGTGTAGAACTAGCACTCAACCGTCCCCGCAGTCGTCAAGATGAATTTGATGCTGACAGGCGTGGCTTAAGAGCCTTAACACGGGCTGGCTATGCTCAATCAGGTATGGTGAGCTTTATGAGAAAATTGCTGAAAAATAGCGGTTCTGTACCAACAGTTTTAAGCACTCACCCAGCAACTAGCGATCGCATTAATACTTTGCAAAATGCCATCAATCGTCAACCTAGTAATGGACGTGACGGATTAGACACTGCTGCTTATCGAGCTAATATCCGTTCAGTTTTGTAGCTGTTAGAAAGGTGACAGGTGACAGGTGATAGGTGACAGGTGATAGGTGATAGGTGATAGGTGATAGGTGATAGGTGACAGGTGACAGGTGACAGGT